>CAYNVK010000055.1:0-12380 GCA_964400395.1 uncultured Lentimicrobiaceae bacterium
AAAAGTACGGTTTATCTTGTTATCTTCAAGCAGGTAGCAGGAGAAAGGTAAGAGTAACATGACCGGACACCTGTAAAGTGTCACCCAAAGATATGGCCCGCGTTAAACCGTAATGTTTAATACGAATGCCGTTAGATAATTCTATTGCAAACAGCCGGCTATTTCCAGCGAATGGTTTCGAAAAGATGCTGAATGTCTTTTTCAACAAATTCAATAACGGGCGCCAGCGAATCGTTATTAGGCACCGCATCAAAATAAAGCGATCCACGCATAAAATGGCGGGTGCTATCGGTAAGATAAAACTGGTAGGGCGATGCCGCACCCATGCCTTTTATCTGGTAAACCAGCCCATACATATTCCGTGCCGGGTCCGAAATGGCGATATTGCGTATGCCACTCGATTTCGACATATGTTTCAGCGCCAGCGTGCGGGTATCTTCGGTAAACTGAACCAGCATATTTTTGTTGGTCAGCGGTTTATAACTGATATGGATACGCCCGTGAAAAACAGGCATTTCTATATTAATCCAGTTTTTTTCCTGGGGCGAAAGCGGGTCGTTGGTAATATGGGCATAGGCCGGATATTCGAACTTATAAGGATAAACCGAATCGAGCGGCAGATATTTTCTTTCGGGCAGCGCAATGCGGAAGTACCCGCGAGGCTTGGGGGTATAATCGTTGTTGCCACACGAAGTAGTTAAAACCATCCCCGACAGGGTTATGAAAGCGATTAACAACAAAGTGCCAGGTGATTTTACAGCTAACATGAAATTTGATTTTTGAGTAAAAGGCATCGTAAATGTTTTCTATCTGAAACAACGGCCCGGATTTTTGTTTATTGCAGCCGGGCTTCACAATCAAAGTATGGAATTTATGCCGCAGGCACCTGGCATTTACAAATATCAGTAAGGATCGCCATCAACCAGCGGCGTTGTGATTTTCACTTTTTTTATCCGGCGTTTGTCGGCAGCTTCAATACGAAATATAAACTCACCCAGGTTAAACGTTTCGCCTGTTGAGGGCATTTTGCCGGCCAGTTCGAGAATGAGCCCCGCCAGCGATTCGCTCTCGCCCTTGGCTTCGTCGAAAATCCGGTCGTCGAGCCCCAGCACCCTGCACATATCATTGATTGAGGTCTTACCCTCGAAAATATAGTTATGGCCATCGACCCTGGAATAAAACCGGTTGTCGGCTTCAATATCGAACTCATCGTTAATTTCGCCTACTATCTCCTCAATAATATCTTCTAGTGTGATAATTCCTGAAGTTCCGCCGTATTCGTCGACCACCACGGCCATGTGTATTTTTTTCTCCTGGAATTCCTGCAGCAGGTCGTTGATGGGTTTGTTTTCGGGAATAAAAAACGGTGGCCTTACCAGTTTTTCCCAGGCAAAGGTGTCGTTCTCCGACAGGTGAGGCAGCAAATCTTTAATATACAGAATGCCCGTGATGGTGTCGGGAGTTTCGTTATAAACCGGGATGCGCGAATAACCCGATTCCATGATTATTTTTTGTACTTCACTAAAAGAAAGCGCATTATCAATAACGGTTAGATCAACCCGCGGGCTCATGATTTCACGGGCATTAATTTCGCCAAAACGGGTAATGCTTTTCATGATTTTGCGGTCCTCTTCATCCACCTGCCCGTCGTTGGTAATATCGATGGCATTCGAAATATCATCGAGTGTAATATGGTGATTCTGCGCCTGTCGTTTATCGACAAACCGGGTTGAATTTACCAGCAACATGCTGAATGGGTACAAAATCTTTTGAACGATAATAAGCGGGGTAGCGAGCATTGACGCAATGGAAACCGGCTTACGGGTTGCAATAACCTTGGGCATTATTTCGCCAAGCAATAAAAGCAATGCCGTTATAATTACAACCTGAAACAGGAAACCCATCAACGGGTTAGCTGAAAAATCGAGGTAATGGTTAACCAGGAAAGTGGAGAGAATAACGATACCTACATTTACCAGGTTGTTGGTTATCAGTATGGTAGCCAGCAAAAGCCTGGAATTTTCGAGCAGGTAAATGATCCGTTTGTCGACAGAGGCTTTTGACGACCGGATTTCGCTCAGCTGCGATGGCGACAAGGAAAAAAATGCAGTTTCGGAAGCGGAGGCTGCTGCCGAACACAGGAGTAAAAGTATTGTAACTGCCAATCCGGCAATCAGGCCTGCTGACGAAACCAGGTCAACAGAGGCAAAATTTAAAATAATTAATGCATTAACAGCATCAGGGAGTGGGTCGGCCACGGTACGAAATAATTGATTTTAAGATGCAAAGATACTAAAAGCTTAAAAACAAGCGGGCGAACAATGTCCGCCCGCAATTTTTAATTATTCCTGTTTAAAAAGGGAGATCGTCGTGATCGTTCTGTTGAACCGGAGGCTCAGAAATTGGCGGGGCCACAGGCTGCGCCGGATGGCCGTTCTGGTTATATGCCTGGGGCTGGCTGAAGCCTTCGCTGCCGCCCTCTTTACGGCCACCCAGTAACACCAGGTTGTCGGCCTGAATTTCGGTTATAAATTTTTTCTGTCCTTCTTTTGTGTCGTACGAACGCGTACGGATTTTCCCCTCAATGTACACCTGGCTGCCTTTGTGCAGAAACTGCTCGGCAATTTCGGCCAGCCCGCGCCACATTACAATGTTATGCCATTCGGTATGCTGAACTTCATTGCCTTCCCTGTCGCGCGAATACTCTGTGGTAGCCAGCGAGAAAGCGGCTTTTTTATACGTATCAAATGTTTGAACTTCCGGATCTTTTCCCAGGTTCCCTATCAGAACTACTTTGTTTACACCTCGTGCCATAATTATCGGATTGCAGAATTATTGTTTCTACAAATGTACTTTAATTTAATCCCGTTAGGCGGAGTGTTGATAATTTTTTGAGGCGCTTTGCGGAGTTGTCAATCCAGGTTAGCCAGGTACCTGTCGATAAGCCTGGGAACAGGTAATTCCGCGAGTTGATCTTTCCGGATGGCAATGCTACCGGGGAAAGTTTCCGGCACCCCCTGGAGATGTATTCGTATAAACCTGGCAATCAATCGCCGGTGGGTAAGCTGGTGCGTGTACTCGCCCGTTACCTGTTTAACCAAATGGCTTAGCCCCGAAAAATATCCTTGTCCGTCGGCCGCATCGAGCACCTGCTCAACCTCGGCAACATCATCGGTTTCTATGCAGGGGAAATCGAACAGGTTTTTCCAGATATCATTTGCGGTTCGTTTATTCCAGATGTAAAACTCTTCGCCCTGTTGGGTAAAACTAATAACCAGGTAGTTGAGGTAACGCAGCGTAGGCTGTTTTTTGGGCTGTTTAACCGGGAAGCGCTCAGCTTCATTTTGTTTCCGGGCCAGGCAGGCAACTGATAGCGGGCAGGCTGCACAGTTTGGGCTTTTAGGAGTGCAAACCAGCGCCCCCAGTTCCATCAGCGCCTGGTTAAAAGAGCCAGGATGCTGATTTTTGAGCATCTGCGAAGCCACATCAACAATAAAGGCACGGCCCGCTGTTGAATCGACCGGCAAATCGAGGGCGTGCAGCCTCGAAACCACCCGGGCCACATTGCCATCGAGCACGGCAACAGGTTCGTCGAAACAAATGGAAGCAATGGCGGCAGCGGTATAATCGCCGATTCCTTTAAGTTTTTTTAATTCAGCTGCCGTTGATGGAAAAACGCCTTTATGGTTCCCGGCTATTTCTTTGGCGGCATGGTGCAGGTTTCGTGCCCTCGAATAATAGCCCAGCCCTTGCCAGAGTTTCAGCACTTCCTGTTCAGAAGCTGCCGCAAGGCTTTGCACATCGGGGAAAGCATGCAAAAAGCGGTGGTAGTAATCCAGACCCTGGTTAACGCGGGTTTGCTGTAAAATTACCTCCGAAAGCCAGATACAGTATGGATCGCGGGTTTCGCGCCATGGAAGTGAACGTTTATTTTTTTCGTACCAGCTTAGCAGGGATGCTGAAAGGCTCATGATAAGGTAATTTATCGTTTAATGGATTAAGCCTTTACCGGGCAATTATTGATTAAAAGTTGCTTCGGAATAAAAATCGCTGATAATCCGGCTTTGTTTCTCCACCTCCACCAGGAAACCATCGTGGCCAAAAATTGAGTCAATGGTTTTTAAAACGGCTCCTTTAATATTTTCGGCCAGGAAAACCTGCTCCTGCAACGGGAAAAGCAAATCGGACGAAATGCCTATCACCAGGGTTTTGGCGCGTATTTGTGAAAGTGCATCTTCAATGCTCAGCCTTCCCCTGCCTACATTGTGGGTATCCAGTGTTTTCAGAATGGAAAAATACGCATGTGCATGAAACCTTTTAACGAGTTTCTGCCCTTGATACCGCTGGTATGAACTCGCCTTAAAATCCCCGGTTTTTTCGTTGCTGTCCTCGGCCTGGGTTTTGTTGTAAGCCATGTAATTCCTGTAGCTGAGTAGCGCTACCGAACGGGCTGCAATCAGCCCTTTTTGGCCGGCTTCGGGCGTTTCGTCATAAAAACTGCTGTCGGCCAACAAGGCCAGCCGCTGCGATTCATTTAACGCTATGGCCCATGGCGTATAAAATGCCCCGGCGGCAATAATAATTAAATGCCTGAAAAGATGTGGTTTCAAAATGGTCCACTCAATTGCCTGCTGCGCACCTATTGATCCGCCCACCACGGTATGAATTTGCGCTATGCCAAGGTGCGCACGTAAGAACTCGTGTGCAGCCACCAGGTCGCGGACGGTAATATCAGGAAAAGTAAGAAAATAGGGTCTGCCTGTAGCCGGATTTATGGAAAGCGGGCCTGTTGATCCGTAACATGACCCTAAAATGTTGGCACATACAATGAAATACCTGTCCGGATCGAACACACATCCTTCGCCAACCATACCTTTCCACCAGTCGGCAGCATCGGAATTAGCCGTAAAAGCGTGACAAATCCACAGTACATTATCGCGGGAAGCATTGAGGGTGCCAAAAGTGTGATATCCGATTTCGATATCATTTAACTGAACACCGCTTTCGAGGGTTAAGCTTTTCCCGCTTCTAAAAATTTTCAACTCACTCATAAATCAATAAATTCAGGAAACCCGGCCAGTAATTCCACGAAAACCACACATTCAACCTGGGTCTGAAATCATTACATTTCACACCCAACCCTTCATCAAATCGTGAATACCGGCAAACGCCTGAGCGCGGCAAATTTACGGGAATTCTTCCGATTAGCGCTTGTGTTAATAACGGTGAACGGAACTTAATCCGTTATGATGTTACAGAAACCACTATGAAACAGCCGGCAGAAAAACCCGATCCCTGGTAAACACGGACGAATTTTTCTACCTTGTGTTACTAAAAAAGTACTGAGTTCGCCGTGTATTATGCTTTTACTGCGTCGAAAGCCAGTTGCAGATCAGCTTTAATATCCTCAACATGTTCGATACCCACCGAAAGCCTGAGCATGTTCGGAGTAACGCCCGATGCCAGTTGCTCCTCGTCGCTCAGCTGCTGGTGCGTGGTGGCCGAAGGCTGAATAATAAGCGTTTTTGCATCACCTACATTGGCCAGGTGGCTTATAAGTTTAAGTGAATCAATAAATTTGGTTGCTGCTTCCTTACCCCCTTTTACTTCGAAGCTCAGAACTCCGCCAAAACCATTGCGCAGGTATTTTTTGGCCAGGTTATGATAAGGCGAAGAAGCAAGCCCCGGGTAATTTACTTTTTCGACCTGCGGGTGATTTTCGAGCCAGGTAGCCACTGCCAGTGCATTATCCACATGACGCTGAACGCGGTACGACAGTGTTTCGACACCCTGCAGGAGCAGAAAAGCATTGTTTGGCGAAAGCGCTGGCCCGAAATCGCGCAAGCCCTCTACCCTGGCGCGGATATTGAAAGCGATATTCCCGAAAGGGCCATTGGTACCAAATACATCCCAGAAAACCAGTCCATGATAACCTTCGCTGGGTTCGGAAAAAGCGGGATATTTCCCGTTGCCCCAGTTAAAATTGCCGCCATCCACAATAATACCACCTATTGAAGTGCCGTGGCCGCCAATCCATTTGGTAGCTGATGCCACCACCACGTTGGCTCCGTGATCGAGCGGGCGGAAAAGATATCCACCTGCCCCGAAGGTATTATCAACAATTAACGGAAGATCGTATTTGCGGGCCAGGGCGGCGATGGCTTCAAAATCGGGGATATTGAACCGCGGGTTACCGATGGTTTCGAGGTACACCGCCTTGGTTTTTTCATCAATCAAAATTTCGAAATCCTCAACGGCATCGCTTTTGGCGAAACGGGCTTCGATGCCAAGTCGTTTAAACGCTACTTTAAACTGGTTGTAGGTACCGCCATACAAAAATGAGGTTGACACAAAATTGTCGCCGGCTTCCAGTATGTTGTTCAGCGCAATAAACTGTGCCGCCTGGCCCGAGGAGGTTGCTAATCCGGTAACCCCGCCTTCGAGCGCTGCGATGCGTTTTTCGAACACATCGGTTGTAGGGTTCATGATGCGGGTATATATATTCCCGAATTCCTTCAGCGCAAAAAGGTTAGCTCCATGCTCAGCGTTATTAAAAACGTAAGAACTGGTCTGGTAAATGGGTACAGCCCGCGAAAGGGTATTACTGTCTACTTCCTGTCCTGCATGTACCTGCAGTGTTTCGAATCTGAGTTTTGAGTCGGCCATAATGTTAAGTATTTAATTATTAATTGATTTCCGGGTAATGAATTATAAGCAAAAAGCCCTTCGCTTGTGGCGGAAGGGCTTTTGCATATAGATTTGAGTTTAACTTCTTAAAAACACATAGCTTCACCGTTCCGCAATTGCAGATGCATACAGCAGCACATATGCTTGTGAAGTAAATTAAAGCTTTTAACGGTGGACAATGACATTATAAGTATTTTAATCATGTAACAACAAACTGAAGGCATTGTTTAAAAACTATCTGATTTTAATAACCAGCCTCTATTTAATTGATGATTCAATGCAAAAATAAACAATAATTCGTTAACATGCCCCATTTATTTTAACATTCACTTCATTTTGTATATAAATTTCCCCCAGTCCTGGCCTCAGCCTGGTTATCCTGAGGTAATTTGAAGTTTTTTTGCATTAAAAGATGAAGCTTCATCCACTTACAGAAAAAGAAACACTGATGCGGTTGAACTCAACGATTGAAATGCGGATTTTACAGATTAACACTAAGGCTATTGCAGAAAAATTTTACCTTTCGGCTATAATTCCGAAAATACACCTTTATGTTAAAAAAATACACGCTTTTATTTTGCCTGGCACTCCTTGCCTATGTAACCACATTTGCGCAGGCTACCCCTAAAAAGCCACTTACTCACGATGTTTACGACAGCTGGAAAAAGCTCGAAAAGCCGCTGTTTTCGAATAATGGAAATTTTTGCTCTTATGAGATGAACCCGCAGAAAGGTGATGGCTGGTTACACCTGGCAACACCCGATATGAGCAGGCACGACTCTGTTTATCGCGCGCAGGGCGCCATTTTTTCACCGGGCAGTGAACTGTTGGTATTCCGTATAGCACCGCCGGCTGACACGTTGCGGAAGCTGAAATTAGCAAAAAAGAAAAAGGATGAAATGCCTAAAGATTCACTCGGCATCTGGCTGCTTGCAAAGGATTCGGTGATGCGTTTCCCGGGATTAAAATCGTTTCAGTTGCCTAAAGAGGGTGGCGCCTGGGTAGCCTGGTTGTACGAAAAGCCAAAGGAAAAAGAAAAAAAACAGGCTGCTGATTCCATCCAAAAAACAAGTCAGGATACGCTTGTTGCCAAACCAAAAGAAAACACGGAGAAGCCTAAAGACAAGAAAAAGAAAAAGGGCGCTTTTACTGACATCGAAACCGCAAACCTTACTCTTTTAAATCCCATTGCCAGTCACAAATATGAATATGAAAATGTAACCGAGTCGGCTTTTTCCAAAAACGGCAGCATCCTTACTTTCATCACCCTGAAAAAGGACAGTATAGATTCTGTGGCTGTCAGCGTATTTGATACCCGAAGCCTGAAACTCCAAAAAATACTTGAGCGCCCGGGGTTTGCAAAAAAAATTACGAGTTCCATCGATGGCAAGCAAGTGGCTTTCCTGTTCACACAGGATACTGCCAAAGTAAAACGCTACGGGCTATACCTGTGGGATGATAAAACACAGGCTGCTCAACTTGTTGCTGATACTTCAAAAGCCGGAATATATGCCGGATGGGAAGTTTCAGAAAACGGGAACCTGAATTTCGCCGACGACGGAAGCAAGCTTTATTTCGGAACGGCGCCCAAAAAAATGCCCGAATCAAAAGATACATTGCTCGAAGAGGAAAAAGTGAAAGTGGATATCTGGTCGTGGAACGATGCCCGCCTGCAGTCGCAACAATTAAAAAGCCTGGACGATGATCTGAAAAAGAATTACCTGGCTGAATACAGAATTGCGGATAAAAAGATTATTCAACTTGCTGATACCCTCCTTGAGCAGGTACGGACGTACCGCAAAGGCAGTGCTGATTTCGCACTGGGCTATTCCGGCAAGCCCTACGAAATACTTACTTCGTGGGAAGGAACTACCTACCGCGATGTTTACCTGGTCGATCTTAAAACCGGTATCCGTAAACTGCTGCTCAGGAAACACCCGGCATCCGCCGACCTGTCGCCATCGGGCAAATACCTGCTGTTTTATGAAAATTCCGACAGCACCTGGAACAGCCTGCAAATAGCCACCGGAAAGAAATTCTGCCTTACCTCTGCGGTGAAGGTCAACTTCAGCGATGAGGAAAACGACCAGCCAGATGTTCCGAATCCATACGGAATTGCAGGATGGACAAAGGAAGATGCTTCGGTACTGATTTATGATCGTTACGATATTTGGCAGTTGCATCCCGAAAACAAAACAGCAGCTGTAAATCTCACCAACGGTCGCAGTACACAAACAGTATTCAGGTATGTAAAAACCGATCCCGAGGCCCTGGATATTGATCCGAAAGAACCAATGCTTTTAAAAATGGTTGAGGACAAGAGTTGCAAACAGGGTTTTGCCCGGCTGATGCTTACATTGCCGGCAAAACAAAAAACCCTTATTCTTTCCGATCACGAATACAGCAGTTTGCTAAAAGCAAAAAATGCCGATCGTTACCTTTGGCAACGCTCAAGTTATATTGAATGCCCTGAGATGTATGCCGGCACCACCGAATTTACCGCTATCAAAAACCTTTCGGTCAGCAACCCGCAGCAAAGCCAGTACCTGTGGGGAACCGTTGAACATGTAAGCTGGAAATCCTTCGATGGGGGCGAACTCCGGGGATTATTATACAAACCCGAGAATTTCGATCCATCGAAGAAATATCCCATGATCGTGTATTTTTACGAAAAATACTCACACCAGATCCACTCCCATTATGTTCCATCTCCATCCAGGTCCATCGTTAATTTCCCATATTGCAACAGCAACGGGTACATTGTTTTTGTTCCCGATATCAACTACCGCACAGGTGAACCGGGGCGTTCAGCTTACGACGATATAATAAGCGGCACGATGGCCATGACAAAACTTCCTTACGTTGATGCCGACAGGATGGGGATACAAGGACAAAGCTGGGGCGGATACCAGGTAGCTTACCTGGTAACCCAAACCGGCATGTTTAAAGCAGCCATGGCCGGAGCGCCGGTAAGTAACATGACTTCAGCTTATGGCGGAATACGCTGGGAAAGTGGTGTGGTGCGCCAGTTTCAGTACGAACACGGGCAAAGCCGTATAGGAGCCAACCTCTGGGAAAACCGTGACCTGTATATTGAAAACTCCCCGATATTTTATGCCAACCGCATCACTACTCCCTTACTGATAATGAGCAATGATAACGATGGGGCAGTACCTTATTACCAGGGTATTGAACTTATTACAGCCATGCGAAGACTTGGTAAACCGGCATGGCTGCTCAGTTATAACGGCGATGAGCATAACCTTACTAAGCGTCCTTACCGGCAGGACCTGAGCATACGCATGTACCAGTTTTTCGACCATTACCTGAAAGATGCGCCCGAACCCTCGTGGATGAAAAACGGGTTGCCGGCAGTGGTAAAAGGCAAAGAGTTGAGATACGAAAACTAAGCAAAGTGCTTAATATCTTTACTTTATAAAATCTTAATAAAGCAAATACAAATATAACAGAACAAAAAAGAGGCAGCATGTGCTGAAATACTTTTTTGCTGTACATTTGAACGCATTTTTAACCTAACCTACTATGTCAGAACACGAACACGGCCCCATTAAAGGCCTTCCCGAAAACGCCTACACCGAACTGAAACCGGGCGAAACCTATGAACCCATCATGTCGGCAAATAAGGTGTATCCCGAAGTAAATTCCTGGAGTGTGATCTGGGGTATTATCATGGCAGCTGTATTTTCGGCTGCAGCAGCATACCTGGGTTTGAAAATAGGCCAGGTTTTCGAGGCTGCAATTCCTATAGCCATTATAGCTGTCGGCCTTTCGACTGTTTTTAAAAGAAAAGGCGCTTTGGGCGAAAACGTGATTATACAATCCATAGGGGCGAGCTCGGGGGTAATTGTTGCAGGAGCCATCTTCACGCTTCCGGCGCTTTACATCCTGAACCTGCAGGTGCAGTTTTACCAGATTTTTATGTCGTCGCTGCTGGGAGGATTCCTGGGTATATTGTTCTTGATTCCGTTCCGCAAGTATTTTGTAAGCGAAATGCATGGCAAATACCCGTTTCCGGAAGCTACTGCTACCACCGAGGTGCTGGTATCGGGAGCCAAGGGTGGAAACCAGGCCCGGCTGCTGCTGGTAGCAGGTTTAATTGGCGGAGTTTACGATTTTGTGATTGCAACATTCGGCTTGTGGGCCGAGGTATTTACAACCCGCGTAATTCCTATTGGCCAAGCACTTGCCGATAAAGCGAAAATTGTATTTAAACTAAATGTAGGCGCCGCTGTAGTTGGCCTGGGTTATATCATCGGTCTGAAATATGCAGCCATTATCTGCGCAGGCTCATTTGTAGGCTGGTATGTGGTAATCCCGATTATTAATTATTTTGCCGACGGGCAAACCCTGGCCGTGGGAACCAACATCACCGCACTGATCGGTAATATGTCGGCCGAGCAGATTTTTGCCGCTTATGTACGACCTATCGGTATTGGTGGTATTGCTATGGCCGGTATTATCGGGATTATCCGCTCGAGCCATATCATTAAATCGGCTGTTGGCCTTGCCGGGAAAGAAATATTCGGCAAACACGAAGGCGTAAAGATAAACCTGCGCACCCAACGCGATTTGCCTATGGCCATTATTGCCGGAGGCATACTGCTAACGGCAATTGTAATATTCATTTTCTTCCAGTTCGGCGTGGTGCACAACCTCACTTATGCCCTGGTTGGATTAGGCATTGTAATGGTGATTGCATTCCTTTTTACCACCGTTGCAGCCAACGCCATCGCCATTGTGGGAACCAACCCTGTAAGCGGAATGACGTTGATGACACTCATTATTTCTTCCCTTGTACTGGTATCGGTTGGACTGAAAGGCGAATCGGGCATGATAGCTGCACTGCTGATTGGCGGCGTTGTGTGCACCGCATTATCCATGGCAGGTGGTTTTATCACCGACCTGAAAATCGGCTACTGGATGGGCACTTCACCTTACAAACAGCAAACCTGGAAATTCCTGGGAACCTTTGTTTCGGCCGTCACCGTTGGCGGTGTAATTATGGTTTTAAATAAAACTTATGGTTTTACGGGCGAAAACGCCATGGTTGCCCCACAGGCCAATGCCATGGCCGCTGTTATACAACCCATGATGAGCGGTCAGCCCGCCCCATGGATGCTGTATGCCGCCGGCGCTTTTATGTCGCTTATTTTAACCATGATCGGGGTACCGGCACTTGCATTTTCGTTGGGTATGTTTATCCCGCTGCAACTCAATACACCGCTGCTACTGGGTGGTATTATCGCCAATTTTGTAGGCAAACGCAGCAAGGACGAAAAGCTGAACCAGGCCAGGCGCGAAAGAGGAACCCTGATTGCTTCCGGATTTATTGCCGGCGGTGCTTTAATGGGTGTTGTAAGTGCCATTCTGGCCAACTTCGGAGTGAATTTTGTTAACCGCGAATGGTTCGAATCGCATGCTGCCGAAGCTCTTGCGCTGCTCATGCTGGCCGTGCTTTGCGGGTACTTTATCTGGGAAACGCTGAGGGCGAAAAAGGAGGAATAGACCAGGAGTTATAACTACAAAGGGCACAAAGAAATACACAAAGGTCACTATTGTAAAATGACAGAAGACGAAATTGCTAAAGTGGTTATTGGCTAGTCCATTGAGGTTCACAAAGCTTTAGGTCTTGGTTTGCTGGAGAGCGCTTACAAAGAAACACTCTTTTATAA
>CAYNVK010000056.1:0-11998 GCA_964400395.1 uncultured Lentimicrobiaceae bacterium
AAATTTGTGTTTTTTTTCAGGTTCCTTGTACCGGGTTCCATGTTTCAGGAGTTTCAAAGGTTCAAGAGGTTCAAAGGGTTCAAAGGGTTTAGGGTCATTGCGAGGAGGTACGACGAAGCAACTGGTTTCAAGTTTCTGGTTCATTATTCATTATTCATTATTCATTATTCTATCTCTCCCATTCTCCCATTCTCCCTTCGCCAATCGCTCATCTTACAATGCCCATCACACATCGCCCATCGTCCATCGCCCATTCGCCCATCACCCCATCGCCCCATCGCCACATTTCCAAATCCCCAAATCCCCAAATCCCCAAATCGCCCATCTCCCATCACACATTGCATATCCCACATCCCACATCCCACATCGCCCATCCATCCACTAAAGCGTCCCTCTTCGCGCCTGCTCACGTTCAATACTTTCGAACAAAGCTTTAAAATTGCCTTTGCCAAATGATTTGGCTCCTTTTCGCTGAATGATTTCGTAAAAAACAGTGGGCCGGTCTTCAACGGGTTTGGTAAACAACTGCAAAAGGTAACCTTCTTCATCACGATCGATAAGCACGCCCAGTTGCTGAAGCGTTTTCAGATCTTCGTCAATCAAGCCAACGCGTTGCGAAACGGTTTCGTAATAGGTATCAGGAACAGTTAAAAATTCAACGCCGCGCTTTCGGAGTTCAGCAACTGTTTTCATGATATTGTCAGTAGCCATGGCCACATGCTGCACACCTGAGCCCCGGTAGTAGGTTATATATTCTTCGATCTGCGATTTTTTCTTGCCTTTGGCCGGCTCGTTGATCGGGAATTTTATAAAGCCGTTGTTGTTCGACATCACTTTGCTCATCAATGCAGTGTATTCAGTCGAAATGTCATTATCATCGAAGGAAATCAGCTGGTTAAACCCCATCACGCTGGCGTAAAATTCGGTCCAGGTATTCATCTGACCCCAATCTACATTTCCAACCATATGATCCACATATTTTAAACCAACTTCGGTGGGGCGGTATTCGGGTTCCCATTTTATAAAGCCTGGAAGAAATGGACCGGTATACTTCTTCCGTTCCACAAAAACGTGCACGGTTTCGCCGTAAGTATAGATTCCGGAAAGAACTACTTCTCCATTTTCATCCTTTTTTACAATGGGGTGTAAATAGGGTTTTGCCCCTCTTTTTACAGTTTCATCAAACGATTTTCGGGCATCATCAACCCAAAGCGCAACAGTTTTCACTCCATCGCCATGTAGTTTAACATGCTCAGCAATTTCCGAGTCGGGGACGAGCGCCGTGGTAAGCATAAAACGTATTTTGCCCTGTTGCAGCACATACGAAGTGCGATCAGTAAGACCGGTTTCGAGCCCTGCGTAGGCTAAAGGCTGAAATCCAAAAGCGGTCTGGTAGTAATGTGCAGCCTGTTTGGCATTTCCCACGTAAAATTCAACATAATCGGTTCCGTTAAGGGGAAGAAAATCCTGGTTCTCCATTTTTTTAGTTAATTTTTAACTGTTCTGATAAGCTGAAACTGGTTTAAAAAATTTATTGATATTCAATTGACTGAA
Source organism: uncultured Lentimicrobiaceae bacterium (assembly GCA_964400395.1). Classification (GTDB taxonomy): domain Bacteria; phylum Bacteroidota; class Bacteroidia; order Bacteroidales; family UBA4417; genus UBA4417. The sequence continues at coordinate 1,555 of CAYNVK010000056.1, forward strand.
TGATAGGTTTTGGTTCAACCTGCAGCGAATACTACTCCATCCACGATCTGTAATATTCAGCATCTTCAATTTCCATGGCCTGGCGGGTGAGCTTTAAAGGCTTGAAGGTATCAATCATTACAGCCAGTTCGTTGGTTTGTTTTGCTCCTATACTTTTCTCTACAGCTCCGGGGTGCGGGCCATGAACCAGGCCAATGGGGTGAAGGGTAATCTGACCGCGATCGACGTGTTTGCGGCTCATAAATTCGCCATCCACGTAGTACAGCACTTCATCCGAATCGACATTGCTATGGTTATAGGGCGCCGGTATCGAAAGCGGATGATAATCATACAGCCTTGGCACAAAAGCGCACATCACAAAGTTATTGGCTTCGAGGGTCTGGTGAACAGGTGGCGGCTGGTGCAGCCTGCCGGTAATGGGTTCAAAATCGTGTATCGAAAATGCCCATGGATAATGACATCCGTCCCAGCCAATCACATCGAAAGGATGTGTTGCAAAATGGTAGGGGAATATCATATCGCCTTTTTTAATAAGCACTTTAAATTCGCCTTTTTCGTCGTGTGTAAGCAGGTTCTGCGGGGTACGGATATCGCGTTCGCATAAAGGGGAGTGCTCAAGCAACTGCCCGAAATGATTTACATAACGCTTCGGGAATCTGAAAGGGGTAAAAGATTCAACAATCAGCAGGCGATTATGCTCCGTTTCAAATTCTACCTGGTAGGTAACACCCCTTGGTATCACAACATGGTCGCCATACCCGAACGAAATTTCTCCGTACATGGTATGCAACTTTCCGTTCCCTTCGTGAATAAACAACAACTCATCGGCTGAAGCATTGCGGTAATAATAGCCGGTCATTGATTTACGCGGCGCAGCCAGCGAAATATATAAATCGGAATTCACCAGCACGGGCACGCGGCTTTTCAGAAAATCGTCCTCTGGTTTTACCGAAAACCCCTTGAGGCTGCGGTGCTGTGTGTTGTTCACAATGGCAATTTCGGGTGCCACTGAATAGGGTTCGTCAACAGCCCTCACCATGGTGGGTGGATGAACATGGTAAGTAATGGAATAAGCATCAGAAAATCCTTCGGTACTTACCAGTTGCTCAGCATAAAGTCCGCCATCGGGTTTACGGAATTGGGTGTGGCGTTTTGGCGGGATTTTTCCCAATTTGAAATAATAAGGCATATTTACTTCGGTTGAAGTATAAAATTAGTGTGGGTTCTATTTGTATCAAAGATAATAAAACCATGGATATTCCGGGAATGTTCATTTAAAAATCGGGTTAAAAATCAATACGCTTTCAAGGGCAGACACCGGCACACGAGTATGGCATGCTTTTGGTATTACCTGCTTTATAAACAAGCAGTTGGGATTTACTGAACCGTTTTTACAACAAAATATCAGGTGCTTGTTAAATTCAGGCAAAACAGAAGTTACTTTTTGAGCCGAGGCTCATAAACTAGTAAAGTGCAGTTGCGAATTACATTCAACCATTTTAAACTAAAATTCTGACAAATATGATGGCTACACTCAAATTCCCGGTTTTAGGATTCACAGAAATCCGTCTTATTATCAAACATGAGTACAAATGGCTAGCAGAACTTGTTGGGGCTGACCTCGAAATTGAGGTTGCGGAGGACGAATTTATTTTTAACTAAGCTTTTCCGGCTTCGGGAACCAGCCCTGCTTGCAGTTGATTTCTGCAAAGTTTCATTTCGCCATTGTTAACACTTGTAGTTTACGATGGGAACAATTCATGAATTCTCTTTTCCCTGAACGAAAATATCGCACGTACTTTCTTTTTCACAAATAAATGGTCGACCAGAGTTCCCAATATGCCGAAGGGAACGCGGTAATGCAGTATGTCGCGCATTTCAACCCCGCCTTCCACTTCCCTGAAATGATGTTCATGGTGCCAGATCTGGTAAGGACCCCGCCGTTGTTCGTCGACAAAAAATAATTTCTCGCGCACATGTGTAATTTCGGTCACCCAGTTCAGCTTAATTCCCAATAACGGGCTTACTTTATACATGATGAACATCCCTGAATACATCTCGGGCTGGGGAGGCGAGATAATAATAAATCCCATTTCGGGAGGTGTTATTTTCGACAAGTTGCCGGGCGACGAAAAAAAATCCCACACAACATCGAGCCTGGCCGGGACAAATTGGGTAAACTCAATTCTACGCATTGTTTAATATTTATTTCGAAAAATTAAACAATATTTCGGGATATAAGTTTGGCCGCCAAAAAATTAAATTGAAAAAACTTCTCAAAGCCTGAATTAAAGGCTGATGTTTAAAAGAAATTAAGCCGGGCTTCTGATTTAAGCATGTCGAGCGCGTTCTTTACTGCTGATTGCGTGGCATCAATATCATCTATCAGTATCATACTTGCCAGGTCAGTGGAGGTGGCTTCAGCATTAAGTTTTGAGGCAGCAGCATTAATTCGTTTAATGGTTTCTTCACGCGCAATGCGTACCAGTTCCCAGGCTTTGGTCGAAACATACAGTTGTTGCGATAAATTGTGATCGAACTCTGAACGTACTGCCTGTATCAGTGCCGACTGAAACTGTAATGCCGACATCCCGGGCATGTTGTTACGCACCAGCAAGCCGGAGGGTTCAATGCGCTCGAGCAATAAAACAAGTCTCTCGTAAGCCTGCATCCTGATGGGAAGGCTTATTTTCTGTACATCCAGCCGCAACTGCAGCTGGGTTTTTTCCGATTCTTTGTCGAGGAACATTTTAAGGAGATAGTAGGCCGCAGCCAGCACAATGAGTGCCGGAACGGTATATTTTAACAATTCAGATAGCGCTTGCATAATGATTTAATTTAAGGGCAAATTTCGTAAAATTTAACTAAGAAAAACATCAGGAAAATATATTTTAAGCTTATGGCCTTTGCGGAAGCCGGTATGATTTTGTACCAGGAAACAGCCGAACAATTATAATTTTAAAAGTAGCCTTTTACACCGGGGGAACCCGGTAGCCTTTATTTTTACCGGTTGCCTGATCCGCCATTCTTATAATAGCTGAGCAAACAATTCAGTATATATTTGATGCTGTTATATTTTTTCTACTTTTGCAGCAGTGTTTATAAAACCTCAACCAATGAACTACTTGTCCGACAGGATTAACCTCCTTTCCGAATCAGAAACGCTGGCTATGACACGTCGCAGCCGCGAGCTGCGTGCCCAGGGTTTTGATGTGATCAACCTGAGCATCGGGGAACCCGATTTCAACACCCCTGATTATGTGAAAGAAGCAGCCAAACAGGCAATTGACCAAAACTTTTCGCATTACACACCTGTTCCCGGCTATCCCGAGCTGCGGCAGGCTATTGCCCATAAACTTAAACGCGATAACCAGCTGGAGTATTCACCTGAACAGATTGTAGTTTCAACCGGGGCCAAACAATCGCTGGCCAATGCTTTGCTTTGCCTTGTAAACCCCGGCGACGAAGTTATAGTGCCGGCTCCCTACTGGGTTTCGTACAAGGAAATGATCAAACTGGCAGCCGGCAAGGCTGTGTTCATCGAAAGCAATGTGCAGTCGGACTTTAAAGTTTCTCCCGAGCAGATAGAAGCCGCCATTACTCCGCGCACCAAAGTATTCCTGTTCAGCAGTCCGTGTAATCCGTCGGGAACCGTTTATACACATTCCGAACTCCAGGCTTTTGCCGAAGTTTTTGCCCGCCACCCGCAGGTATTCATTATTTCTGACGAAATTTATGAGAATATCAATTTCAATGGCCGCCATCATAGTATAGCTGTGTTTAAGGAAATTTTCGACAGGGTAATCGTGATTAACGGGCTTTCGAAAGGATTTGCCATGACTGGCTGGCGACTTGGCTATATGGCCGCTAACCCGGTAATTGCCAAAGCCTGCGATAAACTGCAGGGACAAATTACTTCAGCAACTTGTTCCATTACCCAGCGTGCTGCTATTGTTGCCATGAATACCGATCCGGCTCAGAGTGACGATATCAAACGCATGGTTGATGCATTTAAATACCGCCGCGATTTGTCAATCAGCTTGTTACGCGAAATACCGGGCATTAAATTAAACCTGCCGCAAGGCGCCTTTTATCTCTTTCCGGAGGTTACCGCTTTTTATGGTAAAAAGGATGGCGATCGTGTAATACTTTCAGGTTCCGATCTTTGCGATTATTTGCTCGACACTGCCTATGTAGCCATGGTTGCCGGCGCCGCATTCGGATCGCCCGATTGTATCCGCTTTTCGTATGCCACTTCCGAAGATAACCTGCGCGAAGCCATCAGGCGTATTGCCGAGGCGCTCTCGAAACTTAAAAATTGACAAAGGGTATAAATTCCAGTTTTGTTTTTAAATACTTGAAAATATGATTATTACTGAAGCAGAAATTACGCAGTTATTCGAAAAGTTTGGTTCAAGCCGGGTGCTCGTAATTGGCGATGTAATGATTGACGCATATCTATCGGGTAAGGTCGACCGGATTTCGCCAGAAGCACCTGTTCCCGTTGTGGCCTTGAAAAAACGCAACAATATGTTAGGCGGTGCAGCCAATGTGGCTCTTAACATCAAGGCGCTCGGGGCCGAAGCCATTTTATGTTCGGTGATCGGAAACGACAAACAGGGTGATGAAATGCTTAACCTGATGAAAAATGCAGGCCTGTCGGATGCAGGAATGATCAGGAGCGATAAGCGGATAACAACCACCAAGTTCAGAATTATCGGCAACCGCATGCAGATGCTGCGCATTGACGAAGAAATTGATACCGACCTGGATCCTATTGATACCGCTGCCATACTGCAACGTATTTCCGGTTTGTTAACCACCCATAAACCGGATGTTATTATTTTTCAGGATTATAACAAAGGCGTGCTTTCACCCGGGGTGATCGAAGCAGTTTCGGCCATGGCAGCTAAAGCCGGCATCCCTGTGGCTGTTGATCCTAAGAAAAAGAACTTTTCCGCTTACAAGGGCATCACCCTGTTTAAGCCAAACCTGAAAGAAGTAAGCGAAGGATTAAAAATTGATGTAAATCCTTTGTCGACCGAAAGTCTTCAGGCAGCAGCCGATGCATTACATCTGAGCCAGGATGTGCGCATGGTGATGATAACCCTGTCAGAACACGGTGTTTTTATCAGTGCAAAAAACCGTTTAAGCGGCGATGTTTCGGCTGTGATACCAGCTGTATTGCGCGATATAGCTGATGTTTCGGGCGCCGGCGATACGGTGATCAGCGTTGCAGCGCTTTGCCTGGCAACCGATACCGATCCCATATTTTTAGCTTCACTATCAAACCTGGCCGGTGGACTGGTTTGTGAGCAGTCGGGCGTAGTACCTGTTGATAAATTCAGGCTGATGGCCGAAGCTTACACCGAAGAATAGCGTTATCAGCTGCTTAGCGCGCTATTGCACGGGTTTCCTAACAAAAAAATGATTTCTTCGAATGAGCAAACCTCCAGTAACTCAAACGCCGGGCCGCAAAGTGCAGGTTCAGGCCATGTTTAATGATATTGCCCTGCGGTACGATTTATTAAATCATTTGCTATCGATGGGGATTGATAAAGGGTGGAGGCGCAAGCTGGTGAAACTTATGGCACGCGATAACCCATCCCGTATTCTCGACCTGGCCACCGGTACCGCCGACTTAGCCATAGCTGCATCGGTACTGCATCCTCAAAATATTACCGGCACTGATATTGCCGAAGAAATGCTGGCCATCGGGAAAGAAAAAGTGAAAAAGCTCGGATTGGAGGGCATGATCACCTTGTTAAAAGCCGATTCGGAAAACCTCCCGTTTGCCGATGCCGAATTTGATGCCGCCATGGTAGCCTTTGGTGTTCGGAATTACGAAAATCTGCCCCGTGGGTTAAGTGAAATGTGCAGGGTGCTGAAACCTGGCGCTCATGCTTTTATCCTCGAATTTTCGAAGCCGAAGAAATTTCCTGTAAAACAGCTTTTTGGTTTTTATTCACGTTTTATCCTGCCTTTGATCGGACGGATGGTTTCGAAAAACAGCACGGCTTATACTTATCTTCCCGAGTCGGTAGCTGCTTTCCCCCAGGATGAGGTTTTTCTGCAACTCATGCGCGAAGCAGGATTTAGTAAAGCAGAATTTAAATGCCTGAGTTTTGGAATTACAAACCTGTATATCGGGCAGAAGTAAACCAGCGCTTGATTATCATTAATTTAAATCCGTAACCTCAACCGGATACTAAACCCCGACTTGTTCCGTTTTGTACTTAGATTAATCACTTTGCATGCTCCGTTTCCGACAAATCTTCCTGATGGTTATCCTGCTTTGTGCTGCAGGTGAGGTATTTGCCCAGTCGAGGCTGGTTCCGAACAAACCCGAGTACGACCAGGATCCATATCATTTTGGCTTTCTGTTAGGGGTGAACCATATGAATTTCAGTATAAAAACATACCCTGACTTTCAGAAGAAGACTTATTATAATACCGATTTCCCTATCGCCGATGATGTGCTCCGGCAAATACCTGACCAGCTCAGCGATTCAGCCCGCTTGTACAGCGTTGAAGCTACACCAACCCTGGGATTTGTAATTGGTATTGTTAGCAACCTCCGTTTGGGCGAATATTTCGACCTGCGTTTCACCCCATCACTCACTTTCGGGCAACGCGACATCAATTATGTTCTTTATAATTATTACCGAAAAACCGCTCCCGAATTGCTTCCTGTAACCAAAAATATTCAGTCGACGTTTGTTGAGTTTCCGCTTTGGGTTAAGTTTAAAGGCAAACGAATGCACAACGTGAGGCCGTATATTATGGCCGGCGGCAAATACTCGCTTGACCTGGCATCGAATGCAAAAAAGAAATCAGATAACACCAGCGCTTATGTGTTTATTAACCGCAAGGATGTGTATGCGCTTGGAGGAGTAGGTTTTGATTTTTATACTGCGTACTTTAAATTTGGTACTGAAATATCAATGTCGTATGGCTTATTTGATGTGCTGAAACGAGATGATACGATATACACAGGAGGGATTGACAGATTGAGTTCTAAAATTTTCCAGATATCATTTACATTTGAATAATTTTGCAATGCCCGGGTCAAACATTCGTTAAAGCGAACTGTTAATTTGCGAAACCATTGTTTCAATAAGCCGGCCGATTGCCAACCAAATTTCCCTTTATAAAGCTTCATGCGTAAAGAAATTGAAATAGCCATGACCCCGAAGCAGGCGTCCGATCCTTCGGGGTGGAAAACTGCGTTTGCGCATATTTTGCATATTCAACCCGGGCGTATCAAGCATCTAAACCCGATTCTGCGTGCCGTAGATGCACGTTCGTCGAAAGTAAAAATCAGGCTGAAAGCTGAATTATTTATCGACGAATTACCCAAAGACCTTCAGAAATTTACCCGAAAGACATATCCGGATGTTAGTCGTAAGGCGCCGGTTATTGTTGTTGGAGCCGGTCCCGCAGGCCTGTTTGCAGCGCTCACCCTCATCGAAAACGGGATGAAACCCATTGTGATTGAGCGTGGTAAAGACGTAAAAGCCCGAAAATTCGATATTGCCCAGATTAGCCGCGAGCACATCGTAAATCCTGATTCTAATTACTGTTTTGGCGAAGGTGGAGCAGGTACTTTCAGCGATGGAAAGCTGTATACCCGCTCGACCAAACGTGGAAATGTGAAGGAAATACTCTCGGTGCTGGTGTCTCATGGTGCTTCCGAAGATATACTCATCGACAGCCATCCACATATTGGTACCGATAAACTGCCCAACATTGTTGCCGCCATGCGCAACTCCATACGCGAAGCCGGTGGCGAGATATATTTTAACCGAAGGGTTTCGGACATCATTATTCAGAATGGTAAAGTGAAGGGCGTTGAGGATAAAAACGGCAATCGTTACGAAGCCCAGGCCATTATCCTGGCCACAGGTCATTCGGCCAGAGATATCTATGAATTGCTGCATGCCAAGGGATTAGCCCTGGAGGCAAAGAGTTTTGCACTTGGCGTTCGAGCTGAACATCCGCAGGCACTCATCAATAGTATTCAATACCACCAGTCGGCCGCCGACCCTTACCTTTCGGCTGCTTCATACAGCCTTGTTAGGCAGGTTGAAGGCAGGGGTGTGTTTTCATTCTGCATGTGCCCCGGTGGCATTATTGTGCCGGCAGCTACCGAAGCGGGGCAGGTGGTAGTTAATGGGATGTCGAACAGCCGGAGAAATTCCCCTTTTGCCAATTCAGGTATAGTGGTTCAGATCGATCCCGGCGATATCGCTCACCTGTCGGAATTTGGCCCGTTTGCAGGCCTCGAGTTTCAGCGCAGGGTAGAGGATGCCTGCTGGCGATCGGCCGGTATGAGCCAGGCAGCCCCTGCACAACGAATTACAGATTTCACCAGCGGGGTTGTTTCCGGTTCGTTGCCTGAATGTTCGTACCATCCGGGCATTGTTGCTGCCCCGCTGCACGAAATATTGCCTTCGTTTGTATCATCACGGTTACAGGAGGCATTTGTTGAGTTTGGTAAAATGATGAAAGGCTATCATACCTCCGAAGCCATAATTTTAGGGACTGAATCGCGGACATCATCACCGGTAAGGATACCACGTAACAGCGAAACGCTTGAGCATATTGGGTTAGCGGGATTATTTCCATGTGGTGAAGGTGCAGGATATGCAGGCGGAATTGTTTCATCAGCCATGGACGGTGTGAGTTGTGCACAGGCAGTTGTGAACAAATACCGCAAATAAGTTGTACACTTATTAATTATTACCGTACATTTATATCCCCAACATTTGCTATTCCTATGATGGATATTTTACCGAATGATGAACTTTTTCCCGGATTGAGGAAAAAGGCTGCATTCAAACAGGAAGTGTATCGTACCACACTCGAATCCTTCAGACTTTTTAAATCTGTGTTGGCCGAAATGGCCGAACAATACAGGCAGAATTTTAAAGCTGATCCGTTACAAATCCCTTTCGAATACCACGATAAAGGGGAGTTCGAAGCCGAACTCAGGTTTGGCGGCGATATACTGATTTTTACCATGCATACCAATGTGTTCGAGTTTTCGCGCGACCACGAAGTGATGAAAACCAGTTATATACACGCTGATACAAGTCGCTCGTATTGCGGCATAATCATGATTTTTAATTTCCTGGCCGATTCGTTCAAATATAACCGGATGAACGACCTGGGTTACATGATTGGCCGCATATTCGTGAATAAGGAAAATCATTACTTTGTTGAAGGCAAACGCGAAGTCGGGCAGTTGTATAATAATTTTCAGTCGTCGGTCATCACCCGCGAATCGGTAAGGATGATTCTCGAATCGGCCATCAGGTACACCTGCAATTTCGATTTGCTTACTCCGCCGTACGATGCCCTGAAAATGGTAACGGTAGCCGATATTCAGAGTACGCTCGATAATATGAAAATGACAACGGGCAAAAGACTTGGATTTCGATTCCAGGGCGATCATGAAGAATTCAGCATGTAGCCAGGGCTGATAATTCATCATCAAATAAAAGTTAGTTCAACCGGAGAATATTGTTTTACAGGAAGTTCAGTAACTTTCACAAAAGAAAAAATGGTCAGGCATAATCATAACGACGATTTAACCATTCGCGAAATTGAGTATTCTATCCAGATGAAGGATAAGGAGAAAGGTTTTCGCGAGGTGCTTGACATTTTACGTTCGGAACTTACCCGTTTTGAAGACTCGCGCAAAAAAAGCGGAACTGCTGCCGAACCTGTTCGCGAATTTCTGAAAACCAATATTGAAAGAAGTATTGTGATCCGCGACAGCACCCGTGTTTATTTCCTCGATTACCGGGAACAAGGTGCATTTTCGATACACTTCAAATTGCTGGTGATTACCCGCTATGTAAACTACGGAACAACCCGGCAGGCGCTCGATTTCCTGATAAAAGATACTATAGGTGATTATTTTGAAGAATTGCTCGAAAGACATCTTCCGGTAAGTGTTACCGTTAATTCTGCTGATGTTGAGTTATACGATATACCCGCGGCTATTGCGCATGAAACTGCGCCCGTTAAACCTCCAAAACAGCGCGATGCCCTTCCTGTTGTGCTGGCTTCGGCGGCATTGCTGGTTACCCTGGTCATGGGTGCTGTATGGCTGATAAAGAATCCGGGTGTAAAGCAGGATCCGCGGCCGGTTGATGATTACCGGGATAAATACTTCGAATTATTGATTGATAAGCAGGTAAATGATGCCATCCAGAAAGAAAAGCTCAATTACCTATTGTATAAAAACCTGGTTCCGGCCCAGGATTCAGTTCAATATATGTTTCCAAAAAGGAAAAAATAGGGTGTCCCTCAGCGGGTGTTTTTCCTGATCCAGTTAATTTTCCGGTGTAGTGAATTATTTCAGTAATCAAACAGTTATTGAAATACTGGCTTCTTTTTCAGCATGTTCCTGATTTGCGGGTGTAACAAAATACAT
>CAYNVK010000057.1:0-11985 GCA_964400395.1 uncultured Lentimicrobiaceae bacterium
AAATTTCATGTAGGTTCCCTCTGACCAATGTATTCAAATTATTTACAGAGGAAATATATTCTATTTTTGTCTTTTGATCCGGGTAGCTTTATGCAGAGCCAAACTTCCATCTATCACAAGCTGATACTATATATCTTCCTGTTAGGTATATTTGTTATTGTTGCCGTGAGTTTATTTTCCTTCGTTGCTTCGCGAAATGCAATTTTGCAACGTACTTTTGATCAGCTTACATCTGTAAGGGTTGATAGAAAAGTTCAGGTGGAACAGTTTTTTAACGACAGGATTAAAGAAATTGATCTCTTTTCTCATTTAAAACAATCCGTACCTTTTGATTCGCATAGTGTAACCACCAAAGAAATTATCGGGCAAAATCCATATTTTGCAAGCCTTAATGCCGATTTTATACGCTATTTCAAAACCGGGAACTATTATTCGGCTTTATATCTGATTGATGATAAGCAACTGGTTTGCTATAAGTTTGATTCAAGCTCGCGAGTAGTAGTGCCGTTGGGTGGGTATGATGATAAAATTTTAAAACAAATTGTTTCAGGGTTTGTACCCGGCGCAGCTTTAAAGGTTCAGGACTTCAGTTTTTTGCCGAACGACAGTTTAAATCATCTGTATATTGCTACTTCATTATTTGTAAATCAAAATATTACCCCGGCGATGGCCGTATTTGAGGTAAGGAGTTCAGCCATCAACAAAATAATGCGTAATACCGAAGGCGCAAATGGGCTGGGGAAAAGTGGAGAGGTATACCTGGTTGGCCCTGATTCAATAATGCGCAGTAATTCACGCTTCATGAAAAATGCGGTACTTCGTGTCAAAATTAAAAATGAGTCAGTAGCAAAGGCATTTGGGGCAGATGATGGGTACCATATTGTTAAAGATTACCGTGGTGTGATGACCTTATCCTCTTACAGCCGCCTTAACATACCGGGGCTAAACTGGATTATCCTGGCGGAGATTGATAAAAAAGAAGCAATGCGCCCGGTATATAAACTTGCCAACGAAATAGTGTTCCTGAGCATTTTTATCACCCTCATCCTTTTCATTGCTGCCTACATTATATCACGCAGTATCACCAGGCCGATTATTGATCTCAAAAATGCCACCATAAGCGTGCGAAACGGGAATCTTGAGCAGGAATTGAAAACAAAATCGAATGACGAGCTTGGCGAATTAATTGAGAATTTTAACCTGATGACCCGTCAGTTATCAGCCCAGCAAAGCGAACTCAAAGAAAGAGAGTTAAGGCTGTTCTCGTCCTTTATTGATGGGCAGGAGGATGAACGGCAGCGTCTTTCGCGGGAGCTGCACGATGGGCTTGGACAGTTAATTGTAGCCACCAAATTAAAAACCGAAAGTCTGATCAATTCAGGCGAAGGCATCAGTACTGACCATGTTTTGAAGTTAAGGCAAATGTTCGATAGCCTGGTTGATGAGGTTCGTAATATCTCTACCAACCTGGCGCCTCCGGTGTTGCAGCAATTTGGTTTGGAAATGGCTTTAGGCCAGATTTGTAAAGAGCTATCAGGCTATAGCCGGATTGTTGTTATTTTTGACTCGGATGTTTCAGATTGCCTGATTGATAAACGCATTTCGGTATATTTGTTTCGTATTGCCCAGGAAGCGCTGAATAATGCAATAAAACATTCGGGCGCATCGGAAATTATAGTAACGCTGATCGGGAACGCTAATATGGTCAGCCTTACTATACAGGATGATGGTATAGGTATAAACCCCGAAAGTTTGAGTAATAATACTGGTAGGGGCTTGTACAGTCTACGCGAACGTGTTAATATTTTGAATGGCTTGATTGATATTTCGAAAGTTAACAACCGCGGAACGATTATCTCGGTTAAAATTCCGCTTGTGTGAAGCAAACCGGGATTTTTGTACATTCAGCCTGATAAAGTTTAATTAGTTACACTCTTTTCTGAACCCATATATGTCTGCCATCCGAATTATTCTTACCGAAGATCACCAGATTCTCCGCGACGGGATCAAAGCGCTGATTGCTTCCGAAAATATTGAAATCATCGGCGAGGCTTCCACGGGAAAAGAATTGTGGAATTTGCTCGAAATATCGCAGCCCGATATTATCCTGATGGATATTTCATTGCCTGATACTACCGGGATTGAACTTACTGCACTGTTAAAAACAAAATTTCCGGATATTAAAGTGCTTATCCTTTCGATGTTTATGGATGAGAGTTTTATTAAGCAATCCATTAAAGCCGGTGTTAAGGGCTATCTTCATAAAAATACCACCCGCGAAGAGATATTGGAAGCTATCAATACTATTTATGCCGGTAACGATTTTTATAGCGAAAACGTTTCAAAAATTATTCTTAAAACCTATATCGAAAAGGCAAAAAATACTTCCGGCGATAATTCAGCTCCTCATGAGTTGCTATCGAAACGTGAGATTGAAATTTTAAAAATGTTCGCGGAAGGGTTTATTAATAAGGAAATTGCTGATAAGTTATTTATTAGCGTGCGTACCGTTGAATCGCATAAAAACCATATCATGCAAAAACTCGGTTTAAAAACGCAGGTCGAACTCGTTAGGTTTGCAATAAGGAATAACCTGGTTAATGTTTGATGTCAGCCCATTGTTTTCCTTCCGGTGAATAGCAGGGATGTATAGGTTGTTTGATATTTTTCTTTCTGATACCTGGTATTGATTCTGATTTAAGTGATTTGCGTAAAAATGCTCAGTGATTTCACGTAATCATTAAAGCCATTTTTTTCGGTATATTGCTGTATTGCGCGTTGAAAAACGTACTTCTACATTTGATGCCTCAAACTTTAATCAGCAGGATCAAATGGTAACCAGGTCATTAAAACTTTTTTTGGCAGCGCTGGCAGCATTAAGCAGTATTTGGGCTAATGCTCAGAGCGAAAGCAACTTTTCTGTTAAAACCTCAGCCGAGATTGTTAGCAGTTATATCTGGCGGGGCGTTCCCAGCTATTCCTATACCAATAATCAACCTGTTCTCGCGCCCAACATACAGCCAACACTTGGATTTGTTATGGGTAACCTCGAAATCGGAGCCTGGGGATCAACTGATTTTACAGGGAGTTATAAGGAGTTCGATCTGTACGCATCCTATTCGTATAAAACCATTACAGCTACTTTAACTGATTATTATTGGGATTTAAACTGGCTTTCAAAGCCTTATTTCTCTTACGGGAATGAAACCACAAGTCATGTTCTGGAAGGAATGATAACATACAAAAACAGCAAGATCCCCCTCAGTATTTCGCTGGCAACAATGTTTTATGGCGCTGACAAAAAGGCCGATGATGCAACTAAAAATAATTATTCAACCTACATGGAGCTGGGATATACTTTTTCCAGCAACGGGTTCAATTTCGATACATTCCTGGGCATGACTCCCGCTGATGGTTTTTATGGCGACGGATATGGCAATGTTACCGGGTTTGGAATTGTGAATATGGGTGTAACAGGCTCGAAAAAATTAAAATTTTCTGAAAAGTTTGAGTCAACGCTCAGGTCATCTGTAATATTCAATCCGCAGCAGGATAAGGCTTACCTGGTATTGGGTATCGCTTTTTAACCAACGGCCGATAATACGCAGAAAAATAATTTCCCCAATTAATAACAAAACAAATCAATCTAACACTTAAAAATTATGATGGATACTGGTTCAACCGGATTTATGTTGCTTGCAACAAGCCTGGTTATGCTGATGACGCCGGCATTGGCATTTTTTTACGGTGGCCTTGCCACAAAACGAAACATACTCGGGATTATGATTCAGAGTTTTGTTTCCCTGGGATGGACAACCGTGCTTTGGGTAACTTTTGGTTACTCGCTGTGTTTCAGCGGGGGCGAAGGAGGGCTGATGGGCAATCTGGATAAAGCTTTCCTGATGGGAGTAGGGATGGATTCACTGTATTCGGGTAACAATAAAATTCCTGAAATTGTATTTATCGCGTACCAGATGATGTTTGCCATTATTACCCCGGCTCTCATTACAGGAGCATTTGTTAATCGGGTATCCTTTAAAGCGTATATGATTTTCCTAACGGTGTGGCAAATACTGGTGTATTACCCGTTTGTGCATATGGTATGGGGTGGCGGATTATTGGCTGAATGGGGCGTTCTGGATTTCGCCGGTGGAATTGTAGTGCATGCAACTGCAGGGTTTGCTGCCCTGGCATCAGTGTTTTATGTGGGCAAACGCTATAACAAAGCGTCAACGCCTAACAGTGTTCCCCTGGTTGCCATAGGTAGCGGCTTACTTTGGTTTGGCTGGTATGGTTTTAATGCCGGTAGCGAGTTGCAGGTTGATGGCGTTACATCCCTGGCATTTTTAAACACGGATATAGCAGCCTCTTTTGCTACAATGGCATGGGTTGCCATTGAATGGTATCGTGAAGGGAAACCCAAATTTATCGGGTTACTTACAGGTTCAATTGCCGGATTGGCCACCATTACACCCTGCGCCGGTTTTGTTCCGTTGTGGGCGTCGCCGATAATTGGTATTGTTGCCGGAATAGTTTGTTATGTAGCTGTTCAGCTTAAAAACAAAATGAAATGGGACGATGCACTCGATGTTTGGGGTGTTCATGGAATGGGCGGATTTATCGGAACTATATTGCTTGGTGTGTTTGCATATGCCGGAACCAACGCGGTAACCGGCCAGGAATATAGCGGACTGATTTACGGTGATTTTTCATTCTTTATGAAAGAAACTATCACTGTTACTGCTGCTGCTGCCTATGCGTTCATCTTTACATATATTATGCTGATCCTTATAAATTATATTACAAAAGTGAGGGTAAGTGAAGAAGATGAAATGTTAGGGCTCGACAGGGCCTTGCATGGCGAACAAGCATATGACGAAGGTGCTCTTTGAGTTGTCCGGATTTGATTATGTTTTAAAAGCTGCTTCTCAAAAGCAGCTTTTTTCATTTCGTAGCGGGAGTTTTTGAAGGGTGAAATGTCGCCAGACTATTCTGTCAAAATGACATATAAGTCGGAAAATATATTGACAAAATGGCGTATAATTGTTAGGATTTGATATTGGTGTATTTGTTGATGCATTGCAGTTCGAAAAAATACTGTACCATGAATTTCAATAAATACACCATTAAAGCCCAGGAAGCCATACAGCAGGCCCAGCAGATTGCCGCTGCAAATCAAAACCAGGCAATCGAAAATGCCCATATCCTCAAAGGAATAATTACCTCCGACGATAGTGTGCTCCGCTTTTTAGCCAGCAAACTTGGGATCGATTTCAATGCACTTGAAAAAGGTATTGATTCCTTAATGGGTGCTTTGCCAAAAGTTCAGGGCGGTGAGCAATATCTTTCGGCCGAAGCCTCAAAAGCCTTACAGCGCTCAGAGGCAATGATGAAAGACTTTGGAGATGAATTTATTACCATCGAACTCATTATACTGGGAATCCTGGCTACTAATGACAATGCTTCGAAACTGCTAAAACAACTGGGTGCCAGTGAAAAGGACCTGAAGAAAGCCATTTCCGAACTTAGGAAAGGCTCATCGGCTACCAGTGCTACCTCCGAGGATACTTATAACGCCCTGTCGAAATATGCCCGCAACCTGAACGATTTGGCCCGCAAAGGCAAGCTTGATCCGGTAATTGGACGCGACGAGGAAATCAGGCGGGTTTTAACCATACTTACCCGCCGTACCAAAAACAACCCGATCCTGATAGGCGAGCCCGGTGTGGGTAAAACAGCGATTGCCGAAGGTATTGCTCACCGGATTGTGGGTGGCGATGTACCCGAAAACCTGAAAAACAAGCTGATATTCTCGCTCGATATGGGTGCATTAATTGCCGGGGCTAAATACAAGGGCGAATTTGAGGAGCGATTAAAAAGCGTGGTGAAAGAAGTGATGGCTTCTGAGGGTGATGTGGTTCTTTTTATTGACGAAATACACACCCTGGTTGGGGCTGGCGCTTCGGAAGGTGCCATGGATGCTGCCAATATTCTGAAGCCGGCACTAAGCAGGGGCGATCTCAGGGCCATTGGCGCAACCACTTTGGCTGAATACCAGAAGTATTTCGAAAAAGATAAAGCGCTCGAACGTAGGTTCCAGGTGGTAATGATTGACGAACCCGATACCCTCGATGCCATTTCCATCCTTCGTGGATTGAAGGAACGTTATGAAACCCACCACCAGGTCCGGATCAAAGACGAGGCCATTATTGCTGCCGTGGAGCTGTCGCAACGCTATATCACCGACAGGTTTTTACCCGATAAAGCCATCGACCTGATTGACGAAGCAGCCTCGAAACTTAGGCTCGAGATAAACTCGGTACCGGAGGAACTGGATGAAAAAGAACGCCGTATACGGCAACTTGAAATTGAGCGCGAAGCCATTAAACGGGAAAAGGACGAAGTTAAACTTAAACAACTTAGCGAAGAAATTGCCAATCTCGATGAGCAACGCAAAGCCTTAAAATCAAAATGGGAAGCTGAGCGTAACCTGGTGAACAGCATTCAACAACAAAAAAAGAACATTGAGACCTACCGGTTTGAAGCTGAGCAGGCCGAACGTGAAGGAAACTATGGCCGTGTTGCCGAACTGCGTTACGGTAAAACTCAGGAGGCTGCTGCCAAACTTGAGCAATTTAAAAAAGAGCTTAATATGATGCAGGTAAACTCGGCCCTGGTGAAAGAGGAAATTGGCTCGGAAGAAATTGCCGAGGTAGTAGCCCGCTGGACCGGTATCCCGGTAACGCGTATGCTGCAGAGTGAACGCGAAAAACTGCTGCACCTCGAGGATGAACTTCACAAAAGAGTGATCGGGCAGGACGAAGCCATACAAGCTATTTCTGATGCCATCAGGCGAAGCCGGGCAGGGTTACAGGATGAAAAGCGACCGATGGGCTCGTTTATCTTCCTGGGCACTACCGGGGTTGGTAAAACAGAGCTGGCAAAAGCCCTGGCCGATTATATGTTCAACGACGAAAATGCGTTGGTGCGGATTGATATGAGCGAATACCAGGAACGTCACTCGGTTTCGCGGCTGGTAGGAGCGCCTCCGGGTTATGTTGGGTACGATGAAGGTGGACAGCTCACCGAAAAAGTACGTCGTAAGCCTTATTCGGTGGTTCTTTTCGATGAAATGGAAAAAGCGCACCCCGATGTTTTCAATATCCTGCTCCAGGTGCTCGACGATGGCCGGTTAACCGATAATAAAGGCCGTACGGCTGATTTTCGCAATACCATTATCATCATGACCTCCAATATCGGTTCAATGCTGATACAGGATAAACTGAAATCCATCAATGATCAGAACCGCGAGAAGGTGCTGGATAATACCCGCGAAGAGGTTTTCGAATTACTGAAACAAACCATCAGGCCCGAATTCCTCAACCGGATTGATGAAGTGATCATGTTTGCCCCGCTCACTGAAAAGGAAATCAGGGAAATTGTGCGCCTGCAATTGAATCGCCTCGAAGCCATGTTACTCGCCAACGATATCAGGCTCGAAGTTACCGATGCTGCTATACAAATGCTGGCTTCTGAGGGTTTTGATCCGCAGTACGGGGCAAGGCCGCTTAAAAGAGTGTTGCAGCGCGAAATACTCAATAAATTATCGAAAATGATTTTGGCCGACCAGGTTCAAAAGGATAAAAAAATTGTGGTTGACCAGAAAAACGATACACTCGAATTTTTTAACCGATAATAAAAAATCCCCGGTAGTTAATACGATCGGGGATTTTCATCTTTTCGGCAGGGCTGAATTGTTATGGCTTTATAGCCGATATATAGAGCGACCCGGCAATTTCTTTCAGCCCCGGAATTTTTTCAACGGTTTCGCCCACCTTCGAAATGAATGGAATAAGTTTAGGGGGCACGGCAGGGTGAAGGAAATCAAAGGGTTTTATTTCAATAGCCGTGAACCCGGTCCTTGCCATCAGTTTTTTAAGCGGCCACCGGAAAAAAGCAGTTTCGTCGGGCGAATCGCCAAGCCTGCGTTTCAGGGCTGGGATGTTTTTCTGCAAAGCGATTTGTGGGTTCATCATATTGGGTTCGGTGAAGTAAAAACTGCCACCCGGTTTCAACACCCTGAAAAACTCACGGATCGCCTTTTCGGGTTCCAGGTGATGAAGCACTGAACTGCCGACAACGCTATCAAAAGCATTGTCATCAAAACTGAGCTCATACGCATTGTCGAGCATAAACTGAACATTATTTGCAGTTATTTCCTGTTTTGCAATATCCAGTAACTCTGGCGAAATATCGATGGCGGTTACCAATGCTCCTGTTTTTACAATTTCGCGTGTAAAATAGCCAGTACCGCAACCAATTTCCAGCACTTTGTCACCAGCTTTCAGGTGGCTGGTCAGCATTTTAACCCTGCGCTGCCAGCGGAGTTTACCGGCGGCTGATTCCCAGTTCCATACCTCGCCGGCGCCTTCGCGTGCCAGGTATTTTCCATGCTCAATTTCATTCTGCAAGCGTATGTCCATTGTATTGCTTTTCCTGTTATTTGAATTTTATTTTCTTGGCGGCAAAAGCGCTCATTTTTATGAGTAACCACCCATGGCTGAACCGGTTAATCTGGGTGCTGCCGTACTCACGGTCGCGGTAACGGATAATGATTTCGGTAATTTTCAGATTGAGTTTGGCGGCGCCGAATATCAGGTCGAAATCGCCAAACGGATCAAAATCGCCGAAATAATGACGGTTACGGGTAATCTGCTCATAATCTTTTTTGTAAAGCACCTTGGTGCCGCAAAGGGTATCTTTTAACCGCTGCCCCAGCAGGTAGCTGAAAAACATGCCGAAAAATTTGTTCCCCAGCAGGTTCAGGAATCGCATGGCATTTTTATCCATAGGGTAAACCAGCCTGCTGCCGTTTATAAACTCTCCTTTATTATACCGCAAAGCATCGTAAAACTTTGGAAGTTCTTCGGGTGGCATAGTGAGGTCGGCATCCAGGATCATCAGTATTTCGCCATCGGCAGCTTCGAAGGCTTCGCGAACAGCATTGCCTTTGCCTTTGCCGCTTTGCCTCATCACTTTGATGTCCTTTTCAGGATAGGCTTCCTTCACCCGGAGCATTTCTTCGTAGGTGCCATCGGCCGAATGACCTTCAATAAATACAAATTCCTGGCGGGTGCCAAACGAAGGTGTGCGTTTTATCGCGTTTTCAATATTCCCTTTTTCGTTCCTGGCCGGAACTACAATGGATACACTATATTGCTGGTCGTCAGAGAGCAACGGACGGGCAACAATAAGGTTTACCAGGTCGAGTTGGTTGATTAGCGGCAGGTTGGCCAGGAACTTGTTGAAAATCAGGTTTACTATCGGGATGTATTTTGGAAACAGCAACTTACGGTCGATACGTATCACCTGGTAACCTTCCAGTTCGAGCAGGTTACAGGTATCGCCGTTCGAAAACCAGTTTTGGGCTGGCTGTTTCAATTTTAAACGGAGAAACTCACCGGTTCGTAAAACCGGCTCCCACAGGTAGTTGTATTGCGAAATCACAATCCGGGTTTGCGGGTGGCAAAGTTTTTTCAGGTTATGAAAAGCAGTCTGTACATCCCACAGGCAATTGGTGAGATCCGAAAGGATGATATAATCAAAAATTTCGTCCAGCTGAAGCTCTTCAACATCATCAACCCTGAACTGTAAATCAGGGTAGCGTTTAGCCGCAGTTTCAATATACGTGGGCGCAAAATCAATACCAACACCATACGCCGGATGTGTGGCATGTAGCAGATTCCCGTTTCCGCATCCGATTTCGAGCACGCGTTTGCCTTCAGGAGTAATTGATGATCTATAATTTTCGAGTTTACCCCGCTATATGGCTGCTGATATCTGCTTTCTTCATAAAAACTAACTGCCGATTTCGCTATTTCTTTAAACTATGAAAATTATCGCTAATTCCAGCGCTGTCTTTGTTTTGACTGCCTGGCCGAGGGTTCGGAGCCTGATGCCAGTCAACCGGTATTTGTTCAGACTCGTTTGGCGCTTTTATAAATGATTTTTGAGGTTATATTAGGGTTAAGTTGTAATATCGGTTTTGAAGAAAATGATACAGGAAAATTTCTGATCTTTGCTTTGTTAATCCAATCTTGTTCTTACAATTTTACCCTATGTCGAAACAGTCCGAAAATATTAAAAATCAAAAAGTTGCCACCCCGGCAGCAAAGAAGACATCACCACCCGTGGAAGAAAAAGATTTATTTGGTAAACTCAATGCTTACTTCGACAAGCGGCTTTCGTGGATTTTCTGGATAATTTTTAGTTTAACATTTCTTTTCAGCTTGTTGCTCTTTGATTCACGCGTCAGTTTATCCGGTGATGATTCATTCTATATCATCAAGGCTTCCGATTTTATCCATTCATTTAAATATCCCACTTTCTACGGACCGTTATATCCTATGGTTCTTTCGCTGGTTATCGCCATATTTGGGATTAACCTGGTGCCACTCAAACTACTCTCGCTACTTTCTATCCTGGGATTCGTGTATTTGTTTTTTATAGCTTTCCGTTCGCGTATTCCATCTGTTTTGCTGGTAATCACCTTATCAGCTGTAAGTGTAAATTCTTTTATTCTGTATTATGCAAGCCAGACATATAGTGAAGCTTTTTTTACTTTTATGCAGATGGCGTTGGTATTGGTTTTCTTCCGAAGTTTTATTGATATTGACCATCAGGTTTCGCTTAAGCAGGATTTGAAACGTCATATGCTGCTGGCAATAAGCTTGTTGGCTCTTGTTCTTACAAGGAATGCCGGATATTCAGCTGTTTTTGCCATTACCGGATATTTTGTTTTTCGCGGTCAATGGAAGAACCTTTTATACTTGATTGTTGCATTTACAATAATGATATTTGCTTTTCAGGGTATTAAATATTTATTGTGGAGTGATAGCGGGATTCAGTTTTCGACACAGGGCGAAAATTTATCGAATAAAGATTATTATAATGTACAGGCAGGGAAAGAGGATTTTGCCGGATACATTACAAGGCTCGTTGTTAATTCTAAAATGTATCTGTCGAAACATTTTCTTGCAGCAATCGGATTGAGAAAAGTAGATGTTGCTATGCCTACCAATACCTTAGTCACTCTAATAATATATTTAATGACGATCGGCTCGCTGTTAATCACGCATAAAAGAAATAAATACATTTTCTTTACAGGATTGCTCTCTGGTTCATTTTTATTGGTTTCATTTATCATTTTACAAACCAATTGGGATCAAAGCCGATTGATTATCCCTACTATTCCTTTGCTCCTGCTAACGCTGATCTCACTGATTTACTATGTTTCAGCTATGAAGAAATTTAAATTTCTACAGTTTTTAATTCCATTGCTGGGATTTGTAATTTTCTTCCAAAGCCTTGCTTTAACAGCCCGGACAGCAAAAGAAAACCAGAAAATAAGCGGACGTTATGGCGGACTTACACCCGATTGGAAAAATTATCTGAAAGCGAGTGAGTGGGCTGCGAAGAACCTTCCAAAGGAGTCCATTGTTGCCTGTCGTAAAGCTTCAATATCCTTCATTTATGGAAATGGCCGGAACTTTTATCCGATAATGCGGTTGCCAAACTACAGTACGGATGTTTTCCTTAATAACTGGATGAAAAATGATTCTACTTATTTGTTGTTCAATTATGCCAATTTCAATGGTAAACAAATTAATCCGGAATTGGTAGCCATGCTGAAAGAAAATACAGAGGCTTTGATTTTTGTTGGTGATACAGTTTTCTTTGCAGATAAGATAGAGCGTAGTATCAGGAGTAGCTTCTATAAGCAAATTAATTCAGCTGGATTTAACTACATATCCAATGCAGGTGAGTTAAAGTCAATGATAAATGCAGGCAAAGTGGTGAAACTATATTATCCCGATTCCTTGCTCACTCAATTGCAAAACCAGGGTGTTACGCATATTCTGACAGCAAATCTGCGACGTAATTCCACGCAGAAGGATGGCATGACCATTAACACGGTTGAACGAT
>CAYNVK010000058.1:0-11974 GCA_964400395.1 uncultured Lentimicrobiaceae bacterium
GTAAACAATCCATGCGTAATTATTGATTCCGAAGAAGTACCCTTCCACTCGAACCTGTTGCCCGAAATAACTGCATTATCGAGGTTATTGTTGGTTGCTGAGGGGGTTTCGTCGCCGGCACATAACAGGTAACCAACAGAGTTAACTGAGGTAATGCTATTGTTTTTGTAGGTTAAAAGGGTTGGCACAGCACGGGGAATATTATCGCCCAGCCAGGTGCCGGTTTCGGTACTATTGATTACAACTCCCTCCCGAACCAGGTTGGTTTGTCCTTTTGAGGTAAAGGATAAAATTACCAGCAGAAGAAAAGCTACTCCCTTTTTCATTGATTCTGTTATTTTTATGCTGCAAATGTGCATTCGTTCATCTGTCTTGTCTTTCTGGCAGCAAATGAAAATATCCACTGTAGATTAATGTTATTGAATGGGCACCCGTTTAAAACCACCCATTATATAAAAACGAAATAGCGCGTTAAAATGTTCATTAAACGCCCATTACCCATCCCCGGCATCACTTTTTTCAATCTGTTCATCGCAACCTTGTTGTTCCGGTATGATAGTAATCCAAAGTTAAAAAAATAATTCATTTTACAAACTGATCTTTGCTACATCAAAGAAATTGATGAACACAATGAATTCCATATATTTGCAATCGAATTGATTTTCAGCTTAATAATTGATTACCAGATTCAATTCCCGTTGTGGAAGTTACCTTTTTTTTGAAACCTAATAAGCCGATTATGAATAAAAGCATTGTCACATTAGCTTTAATCTTACTCCAAATGAATATCATGGCTCAAACAATTGATTATCATCAGAAAGCAGCGGATCTTGTTCTGAAAATGACCATTGAGGAAAAAGCGTCGCTTTGTTCGGGTCTTACTTCGTGGATGACAAAACCAGTGGAAAGATTAAACATCCCTTCCATTTATATGACCGATGGCCCTCATGGCTTGCGGAAATCAGAAGGCAACGATTTTTCGAAAACCGTGCAGGCTACCTGTTTTCCTACGGCATCAGCGCTTGCATCGTCGTGGGATGTTGATTTACTGCATAAAGTCGGCGTTGCCCTGGGCCAGGAATGCCAGGCCAACGATGTGCAAATCATTTTAGGTCCGGGGGTAAACATGAAACGATCGCCGCTATGTGGCCGTAATTTCGAATATTTTTCGGAAGACCCGGTTTTGGCCGGTAATATGGCTGCCGCTTTTATACAGGGAGTTCAAAGCCAGGGGGTGGGCACTTCGCTGAAACATTTTGCTGCCAATAACCAGGAGTTCGAACGGCTGATCTCAAATTCAATTATCGACGAACGCACGCTGAACGAAATATACCTGCCGGCATTTGAAATTGCCGTAAAACAAGCTCAGCCCTGGACGGTAATGTGTGCATATAATAAACTTAATGGCGTGTATGCGTCGGAAAATGAATACCTGCTCACCGACCGCTTGCGTACAACGTGGGGCTTTAATGGATTTGTGGTTTCCGACTGGGGAGCCGTTTCCGACCGCGTTGCCGGTATTAAAGCCGGACTAAATCTGGAGATGCCAACGAGCAATGGCTACAATGATAAAAAAATTGTAGAAGCAGTTAAATCAAAACAGCTCAAGGAGTCGGACTTAGACGAAGTTGTAACCGAGCTGCTGGCTGTTATCCTGAAGGCTGCCGACCTGAAAAAGCCCAACCCTTCGTTCGATAAACAGCAACACCACCAACTGGCAAGGGAAGTAAGCAGCGAATGCATTGTTCTGCTGAAAAATGACCGGCACATACTCCCGTTAAACCTGCAGAAACCCGCAAAAATAGCCGTTATAGGCAGTTTCGCGAAAGCACCCCGATACCAGGGCGCTGGGAGTTCGCAGGTTAAAACCACTGAGCTTTCGAATGCCTGGGACGAACTGAATAAATTAAAAAAGCCCGGCATAACATATACTTATGCCGAGGGATATACCAACGATGGATCCCTCAGCGACAAACGGGTTGCCGAAGCCGTTCAGTTGGCAAAACAATCGAACATTGTCATATTATTTGCCGGGTTACCCGACAGTTACGAGATGGAAGGTGCCGATCGCAAAGATATTTCAATGCCGGACAGCCACAATAAACTTATAGAAGCGGTTACAAAGGCAAATCCGAACACGATTGTAGTGCTGCAAAACGGCTCAGCCGTTAGCATGCCCTGGGTGGCAAAGCCTGCAGCCATACTCGAATGCTACCTGGGCGGACAGGCCGGGGGCGGCGCCATTGCCGATGTGCTTACCGGTAAAGTGAATCCTTCGGGTAAGTTATCCGAAACTTTCCCACTGCGCATAGAAGACAATCCCTCGTTCCTGGGTTTCCCGGGACAAAACCACGAAACCATTTACGGTGAAGGTATCTTTATTGGGTACAGGTATTACGACAAGAAAAAAGTAACACCCCTGTTCCCGTTTGGTTATGGATTAAGCTATACCACGTTTGCTTACACCAACATAAAGACCAGTGCGGCTTCAATAAATGATAACGAAATACTCACCGTTGAGGTGACTGTTAAAAATACCGGGAAAGTCGAAGGGAAGGAAATTGTACAGCTTTATGTTCACGACCAGGGAACGGAGGTGCTTCGCCCGGTGAAGGAATTAAAGCATTTTGCAAAAATATCCCTGAAACCCGGTGAAGAAAAAACCATTAAATTCGAACTGGGCTTCCGCGATTTCGCCTTTTATGATGCCGCTGTGCACGACTGGGTTATCAATCCGGGCAATTTCGACATACTGGCTGGCGGATCATCCGTTAACCTGCCCCTGGTAAAAACCGTCGGGGTTACAACTACCCGGGTTCATTACCCCAAATTAACCCGTAATTCGCTGCTTGTCGAATTTTCAAAAAATCCCATAGGAAAAGCCTTTTACGATCAAATAATCGGCCAGTTATACAGCTCCATGCAGGCTGATCCCAATGCGCCTGTGGATGAAGAAACCCAAAAAGCCATAAACTCGATGATGCTGTACATCAAGGATATGCCGGTGTATAAATTTGTACTGATGTCGGAAGGAAAATTAACTGACGAAATGCTTGATGCAGTTATTAAATCCGTAAACGAAGAATAGCCGAACCGGATCTGTGAACGCATAACCCTGTTCGATACAGCTGTTGAGCCCTAAACTGCCGGAAACTGTTTTCCGGCAGTTTTTTTTATAGTTACGCTTGAAATATACACAGCATGAAAAAACCTCGCCGGGCTGATTTCCCGACGAGGTTTTGCATTAAAAATGACGAATTTACTTATTTTGCTTTGCCTTTTTTAGCTTCATTAGTAGTGCTCTTTAACGAGGCAGCAGTAACTTCGCGATACCTGCGAGTGGCGGCATGGCGGGCAGCAGCAATGGTTTCGCGGTTGGCCTTTTCGGTTATTTTGCCGCGCGATAAATCCTCAACATCAATATACCCGTAAGCCAGCAGCAACTGCACCACTATGTTGTTGATAATGGTATCCTCGCTGTATCCACTGGCCACATAGAAATCCTTACACATCTGGTAAAGTTCTTCAGCAAAATCGAGGGTGTGAGGTATCTGCATCAGCTGGTCGAAAGTTTCGCTGTAGCCATTAATTTCAATATTGGTATTCGGCGTTACCAGCAACGGGCTGAATTCGTGGTTTGCACTCAGCGGCTCATAACCTTTCAGGTTCACTTTTACTTCCGATTTCGGATCATCGAGGCGCACGAAACGGGCTTTCCGCATCTGCTCCAGTTGAAAGAGATAATAGTTGTATCTCCATACCTCGAGGCTGTGCTTATGGTGTTTAAACAACGGGCCATATTTGTCAATAATGAGTTCCTTAACCAGTTGCTTGTGAAGATTGATTTCGGGGCGTTGTATTCTTACTTCGCGGATAAAACGTTTCAGGTCCTCGGCGGCCTTCTGCGGACCAACAATTTCCTTACCTTTTTTACCCAGATCGGTGCTCAGCAAACCGGTTTGAATATGACGGCCCATTCCTTTGCCATCAGCGCCGCCGCGAAGGAGTTCAACCAGGTACTGTCGGCTTTTTTCTTCGCCCTCTTCGGCTATAAAGGGGTTACCACCCGGTGTTGAGGCAAGCGCATTGAAAAGGGAGTGGAACAGCTTACGATCCAGCGCCCTTTCGATAAGGGCATTTTCATCATCAACACAAACGGCACTGTAGCGGAACCGATTTTTGATAATATCGAATTTAACCTGCTCAATCCGGTATTTCTTATCCCCTTCTTTAATCTTTTTCCCGACAAATACTTTATTCACAACCTCCTCAACATCTATTTTATCCATCAGTTTGTACGATGAACAGAGGTAAAAATTACCGATCTCTTCATCGTATTCCCAGTCAAGCACGGTATCGAGGTAGTTACCGTGGCGATCGAGTATTTCGACAATATTTTTATCGGCTGTGTAGCGCAGAAAAGTGCGCTGAAAACTGGGCAAATCGCCACTGGTAGCTTTTTCCATGCGTTCGCCATGCGATTCGCGGTACAGCAGGAAGTTTTCGTGGTTAAAGTAATGTGACACTCCGGCTTCTTCGCGGGCAAAATTCCAGGCAGTAAGCCAGATGTCAATTTTAAACGGCATGCTTATATCGCAGAAACCGCTGATGGTTGAGCGCGAATTCAGGTCTTCCACATTGCTGTCGGCACTGCTTTCGAAAAGCGACCTGTACTGGCGGATATAATCGGGATCGAAATCGGTAACCCGGCTGAAATCACCAACTTCGGTGCCGATACCATAAAGATTTCCGGCCTTGTCGGGGAAAAGATGCAGCATATCGCCAGCAATCAGCTTAATGGAGCGTATGCCGGGCAGGTCCTTTTTGAGCCATTTCAGCATCATGGCGGCAAGCATTTCCGATTTACCAACGCCACTGTCGCCACTTACCTGCACCACGAAAATGGTTCCATCATCTTCCTCAACGGCAAACAGCGAGCCATGAACCGGAACACCTCCCATTTCCTTCACTTTTTCGTTGAGCATTGTCAGGCGCGGCTTCTTGATATCGCCGTAATAATCGACCTTCTTTTTGAGCGGAGTTACAAAAGTTTTGATATTGCCATCGGGACCGGGCATATCGAAATAGCCGATCTGCGGGTATGAGATCACTTTTTCGGGGGCCCCGTAAAACAGGATGATATCCGGAACAAAATTCTGAACTTCTTCCAGCGATAGCGATTCGGGAGCAATAAGCCTGAAATTATCGGCCATGTATTTGAGATACGATTTCTGGAAAATATACAACTCTTTTACCAGCCCGCGTTTTACAATGCGGCAGCGGTAATCGTCGCCATTAATGTGCTGCACAAACTTGGCAAGCCGCTGGGCGAAGAAATGGCTCGATGGCCTGGTTGCCATGTTTTTGATAAAATCCCGCGGCGAAATTTCTGTACCCGGAAGTTCAACAGGAAGGCCAGCTTCGGTGCGGTCAATTTTATGGAAAGGATATTCTCGTTTTTTGGCATCGGTCTTCATCCGGGTGTGGGTTTGTACCGGTTGTTCCGCAGCTATTACACCACAGCGGCTCATCAGCTGGTTTATCCATGCCAGTTTGCCGCCCTGGTATTTTTCAAGCACCTTGTTTTTCATTTCGAAATCGTGGTACAGGGTATACCCGTGCTGCACCATTTCGTTGATGGCCGAATTCTGGCGGGTGAAACCGGCAAGCGTGAATTTGATAATGTAATGATTGTAATAACTGTAAAAATCAGTACCCTTGGCCCGGTTCAGCATCCCGGTCAGGAAAAGTGAAATATCGCGTACCAGCAGGTTAAGTTCGGTTTTGGCAACTTTATGCCTGCGTAATTCAAATTTCTCTTCAAAAAGCTGTTCAATTTCTAGCTTTAAAAGTTTCTCGGCATACAGCCTGGTATCGGGTTCAGAATGCCCTTCGAGCCGGGCAATAACGGGCTCAATTTTATCCACAACCTGTTTCGAAAAGAACCTGAACCTGTACACCAGCCACAAATGCAACAGGTTATCGGCCAGGTTGCCTTTGGTAGGTATTTTATTAAAAGCAACTTCGGCCAGCATGCCGGTAAGAGCATGTGCATACGGATGATTGCGGAAATCGGCGGAGTTACTGGTGGCAGCCACCAGGTTGCTGATGCGTACACCCAGGTCAATTTCAGAGGCCGGCTTGCCGGTGATCTCTTCAAATTTTTCGACAGCCGAAATAAAAACTTCTTCCACCGAGGGCTCCTGCCGCTGCTGAGCAAAAGGCAGGTTGAAGTGAATAAGTATTTCCTCAATGTACTTGCGCATAATTCGATTGTAGCCTTCTAACCGGGCAAGGTCGCCGGAAGGGTCGGCAGGGCTTGCATCCAGCGCCAGCAGCTTAACCTTGGCATCGCTGAAAAGGATGCGCTCCAGTTCAAGCAATATTTCCTTCATGATCAGCAGTTCTTCGGGATCGTCGAGCAGGTGCGAATCAGGCTGGAACTCAATCTTGCTCTTTACATATTTGAGCAATGTGGGTTTTCCATACCTGGCTATTACTTCGTTGATATCGAAACTGCGGATGGCAGGAATTTTTTTGTACACCTGTGGCAACAGGTTTTCGTATACTTTGGAGAATGCCTTGCTGCCGATAAACTCCAGCAAATTGCTGCACTGACCGATATTTTCATAGAACTCGAAAACGGCATTTTCGCTGCTGCCGATAGAGCTGATGCTCAGTCCGCAGGCTTTGGGGAAAGGTAGGTAAATGCTCTTAATGTCGCTGATTTTCAGGTTTTCGATCTGTTTTTTCACCAGGCCTTTCACCAGCGCAAAGTCTTCAGCAATTTTCGAAACAAAAAGCTCGTCAGTTTTCTCTGTGAATATCTGGTTCAGGATATCGTCGGTGCGCAGGCCTTTGTTTACGGGGTTCGATTTGATAGTATAAAACTGTTTCCAGTATTTAACAAACAGCCTGATTGCACATTCGAGTTCGGTATTCAACGCCTTGTAGCCGGCCTCGGTACCATCGAGGTAATCGCCCAGCGAAAACCTCAGGAAGCCGCTGCGGTAAGGAATAATAGCCACGCCCCGGGTTTCGGCCATGCGCTTGGTAAATTTCTCGATATCGTGATGCGAGAAAAAGTCGTTCAGCACCAGGTTGAACAGGTATGATCCATCACTTTCGAGCACATTGCACCAATCGGTTGCCTGCTCATCATCGAGTACGCGGTAAGCCACCGCTTTTGCTTTTTCGAGACGCGAAAGTGCCTCGGCACGGAAAATCCGGTTCACCCTGAAACGGTTCAGTTCGCGAACGATATGATTTTTGTAGTAGCTGAAAAATGCTTCGCCCTTGTATTTGAAGTCATCAGGCAGTTCAAGCACATCCAGTTTATCGAGACTCACCAGTTCGTCGAGCAGGAAAATATGCAGCGGGCTACCCTCGAACAGCGAGGCACGTTTTACCTCATCGCCTGCATTGGCAAGGGTTACATGGGTGTTTTTAGCAATTTCTTCTTTGATAAAATTATGGAGTTGCTCTTTTATTTTGGCCCTGGAGGCATCTTTTGCCAGGTTTTTCTCCATCATATCCTTCACCTTTTTACCAAGCTGTGCCATTTCGAGCACATTTACCAGTATAAAAAGTGAATTGGTATTGCCTTTTAACGGGGTATTTACGCTTTTTGCAAATTCAATTACATCCTTGCGCCCAGGCGAAGCTACCAGCGACCCCAACCTGTTGCCGGTGGCTCCCAGGTTTTTGGTGGTGCTCACGCTCGAAACCATCGAAATTTTGCCCATTGCCGATATGTTGTTCATAATGTAACGGCTGATGGTACACCATTTGGGTTCCTCGGGATCGTCGATTTTAACCGAGTCGTTGTAGGCTTCGTCGAGGAAGAGTGTAATCTGGCTGTGACTCAGGAATTTCAGCAGTTTGAGCAGGGATACATCGTTAAAATCGCTGTACCCGCTGGGGTTGCTCGGATCGTTGATAATGATGGTTGAGTTGGTGCAGAAACGGTCCCAGAGGTTCCCGGTTTCGTCGAAAAGCTGGAACGAGTTTTTTATACGCTGCAGTTTGTTCAGGAACCGCTCGTAATCAATGCGTCCTTCTTCATCCAGCTCCACTTCAATATCGAAAGGGTTTATATCAAAACGATCGGCAGGCAGCAGGTCGGTATATTCCCATGATGCAGTACGGTTGAGGAACACAAACGGGCGAAGCGGGTAGTGCGAAAACAACAGGTCGCGGATAATCATCTGCACATCGTCCGAAACCGAGGTTTTGTCGAGGTTGCCCAGGGCACCGATAAATTCGCGGACAATCTCCTGTTCTTCGGCATTCAGTTTATCATATTTCGAAACAATGCCCAGGTCGATCAGGAAATTACGGAAACGGCCTCGGTTATTGGCTTCATTTTCAACCTTGGTAAGGTATTCCTTGTATTTTTCGAGAAACAGGTTTATACCGAAGTTTTTATGAAAATGATTGTTGAGGGTACGCTGGTAAGTGTCGGGAATAATATCGAGAATTACCTTGCAACGCTGGGCAGTTTCTTTTTTGATGGATTTGATTTTGCGCTGCAGCAGGAAATCGCCGTATAGTTTTACCTGGGTACGGCCTCCGCCCTCAAGGATGGTGGCAATGTGCAACTGCGGGTTATCGCCGTAAAAGTATTGCTTCATGCGGGTTTCGAACTCCAGGATCAGCGCTTCGTTTATTTTGCGGTGTTTCTGCGGATCTCGGATGTATTCAATCAGCGTGAGGTAGCCTACCAGCTTACTGAGTGTATATTTATCGCGTAGTATCTGCCTGGCAAACTCATCAAATTTATACAGGATCAGGTCCTGGTCGGGGTTGTTGCTGTCAGCCAGCTGTTCGCTTTTCAGTTGCCGGAGTTCTTCTTCGTAATCGAGTATTTTGCGTTCGGCACTCTGCCTGAAAAGCATCAGGTTTGCCGGGTTTACTTTATCGAGCACCAGCCGAAGGTTCATCTGTGTGTTGGCCGGGGCGCCCAGTTTCTTGGTATGCGCTTTGTTGAGGGTAGTTATGATATCGATATGAAAGGCAAATACCAGGCAGGTATTGGTAGCCCTCGATTCGGGCGAGTCGTCGATAAACACGATGCGCGATAACAGCGGGAACCATTTATACTCGTTAAACGGGTTTTGGCGCATATTCCTGATCTTCACGGCAAACACGCTGGTGGTATCGCTGCTGATGGCTTCGTACACCTGGTCGGGAGTAGTAAAATCGATAACTTTAACCACGGCGGGATTAAAAACATGCCCGGCCAGCAGGTCGATGGCCGTATCGGCTGTGCCGCTTACCAGGGTGCGGATAAAACCATTGAGGCCTTTAAAATTCACACCCGAATCGCAACGGTTCAGGAAACTGTCGACCTCCGCCTTGGTTGTATAATGTGTGCTCTGGCTTACCATTTGGTCGAGCACATCGAGCAGGTAATTCCATTGGGCAATTTCAATATACCCGGTAATGCCAATCAGGTCGCGGAACTTACGCAGTTCGTTTACATTTTCGCCCAGCAGTATCTGGTTCAGGAAGTTAATCAGGTACTGCGAAACCGGCGGTGTACCGATGCTGAAATCCTGCATTTTCAGGATGCTGGTAAAATGTTTTTTCTGCTCCTCATCCACCATTTCGGTATCCATAAGCGCGTTGAGCCGCTGTTTGAAAGCCTTGTTGCGGGCGCTGTACTCGAAAGCTTTTGAGTTCTCGTGCGGGTAAATCATCAGGGCTACATCCACATAGCCGGGAATGGCTTCCTTTAGTTCCAGCATGGCTTTGTTGATATCCAGCTCCTGCCGTGCCGGGTCGACAGGTTCCTCATGACACAGGTGTACAAAATTCTTCAGGCTCTTGAATACCCAATCCGGAATAAAATTTTCGGAACGTTCGCCCAGTGCGGCAAACAACGATATAAATCCTTTTGCTTCGGACGTAAGTTTAATTTTCGGGGTGCCTGAAATTTGCATAACTCAACCAGTTTAAGAATATTTTTGCAAAGATACGGCTTAATCAAAAAGCAATCGGGGCACTCACTGCCCGGGCAAACCCCGCTAATGCATGACCAGCCGTCCCGGTGATGCCTGTTTAAGCGTCAGCACTTTTGTCATAAATTTTATATATTGTTCATTTTATGATATTTACATTTTAATACATTACCTAAAACCCAAATGGTTAAACTACCATAAACGGTGAGCGTTAACACGTTCCATTCGGCCGAAACGGGTAAATTTTAAGTATAATACGGATCAATTTTTATTTCAAATGCAACGGATATCGCCAAAGTGCATGAGATATCAGCGGGAAAACAGGGTTGCCGTTTTGGGGTATCATTGTATTGAGGATACGATACAAGAGTGAGCTGGTAAAACAGGATTATAAATATAATTGTGCTGATGTTGATGTGCGATCCGCAGTTTTACATCCAAAAAATAGGGAAACCACTCTCTATGCATGGCTTTTAACTCCACTTTTCTGACTTTCGTCGATATTATTTTTGGTACCTTTGCAGCTTGCAAAACCTGCAGCATGGAAAATAAATTATTCGTTCACAACACTTTATCCCGCCAAAAGGAGCTTTTCGTTCCGATAAATCCCCCACATGTAGGCATGTATGTATGCGGACCAACCGTGTACGGCGATGCTCACCTGGGTCATGCACGCCCGGCCATTACTTTCGACCTTGTCTTCCGCTACCTGCGCCACCTGGGCTATAAGGTACGCTACGTGCGCAATATAACCGACGTGGGTCACCTCGAAAATGATGCCGACGAAGGCGAAGATAAAATTGCCAAAAAAGCACGCCTCGAGCAACTGGAACCTATGGAAGTGGTGCAGTACTTTACCGACCGCTACCACAACGCCCTCGATAAACTTAATGTACTGAAACCCAGCATCGAACCAAGGGCATCGGGCCATATTATTGAGCAGATAGCCATGGTAAAAAAAATACTCAACGCCGGAATGGGATACGAAAGCCAGGGCTCGGTATATTTCGACGTGGAGCGCTATAACCGCGAAAATAAATACGGAATCCTCTCGGGACGCGTGATCGAAGACCTGTTGTCGAACACCCGCGAACTCGACGGGCAGGATGAAAAACGCAACAGTTTCGATTTTGCCTTGTGGAAAAAAGCACAGCCTGAGCATATCATGCGCTGGCCCTCGGAGTGGAGCGATGGCTTCCCGGGCTGGCACCTGGAGTGTTCGGCTATGAGCACCAAATACCTGGGCGAGGAGTTTGATATTCACGGTGGCGGACTCGACCTGCTGTTTCCGCATCACGAAAGTGAAATTGCCCAAAGTACGGTTGCCAACCACAAAAGCCCGGCCCGATACTGGCTGCATAACAACATGATAACCATCAACGGGCAAAAGATGGGCAAGTCGCTGGGTAATTTTATACAGCTCGATGAGTTTTTTGCCGGAACCCATGCTGCCCTCGAAAAAGCTTACAGCCCCATGACTGTTCGTTTCTTTATCCTGCAGGCACATTACCGCAGCCCGCTCGATTTCAGCAATGAGGCACTGCAGGCTTCCGAAAAGGGATTCCAGCGCTTGATGAAAAGTATTGCCACCCTCGAAAAACTGGTTCCTGCCGGCAAATCAACGGTTGATATTGCTGCGTTGCAGTCGAAGTGCTACGAAGCCATGAATGACGACCTGAACAGCCCCATACTTATTGCGCACCTGTTCGATGCCGTTCGCATCATTAATTCCGTTCACGACAAAAAGGAAAGCCTTACCGCCGACGATATTGCATTGCTGCGCAGCACCCTGCATACTTTTGTTTTCGATATCCTTGGGCTTGTACCCGAATCGGATCCGCAAGCCGGCAACCAGGTAATTGCCAACCTGGTGAACATTATTATTGACCTGCGCCGCGAAGCCCGCACCAACAAGGACTGGGCTACCAGCGACCGCCTCCGCGATGCTCTGGCCCAGGCCGGCATCAGCATTAAGGATACCAAGGATGGAGCTACCTGGGAGATGGAATAAA
>CAYNVK010000059.1:0-2207 GCA_964400395.1 uncultured Lentimicrobiaceae bacterium
TAAGATGTAAGGTATGTGGATATTGGCAATAAGCGTTAGGGAAGTAGCAGTTAATTCTCGGGGGAGCAAAAAAAAATTTTAACCATGCAACACCTATTTTACTTCATAACCATACCAGGTGCCGGTTTCATAATTTCCGTCGGCAGATACCCAAAGCAAACTGTTGGCCCATGAGAGCGAAAATCCGTAAAAACCCTGGTTCAGCTTCACCGACTTTTCAGCATTTCCTTTTAAATCATATACATAAACCAACTGTTCACGGGCATCCCAGCTATACAGATGTTTCTTGTCCATGGCAATAGCCGTGCCGCCATCGGCTGCATTGTCGGCACATTTAAGTCCATGCAGGGTAGCCTCCGGCTTACCGCTTTTCAGGTTATAAAAAAACACATCACCAAATTCCATAAAACAGATCAGTTTTCCGTTGCTGCTTAATGCAGGCGCCGATTGATCGCTCCGCTCAGGGAAACTCAATACTTCGGTATAGGTTCCCTGTGCGAGGTCGTCAATTTTATATAATTTCCGGCTGTAGGTATACACATACAATTTCTTGTCGGAAGCATTGTACATGATAGAGCGCATATCAAGTTTTAAAGGAAAACCAGCCACAAGCGTGCCATCCCGCTTCAGCTTGTTCACCTGGCCCAGTTCAGCCCTTCCCCCGTTGCAGGTGTACAAAAATTTCCCGTCGGAAGTAATATGCATATTGTGCGACAGCGGATTTTCCTTAAAAACAACCGAAGGCAAAAGCACTTGCTGTGCCCGGACTATGCCATTGAAAGCAATGAGGCAAAGGAGGAGATTAACCCATTTTTTTACTTTCATAATGTGGAGCTTTTACGATTGCGAATGAATAATCGAATTGTAACTAATCACGCCCTTAAAATTATTAATTATTTGGCATACAGTATTATAACCACAAAGTTCACGAAGATGGCACAAAGTTCACAAAGTGTAAAAAACTAATCTGCCAGTAATCATCACTTTGTGTTCTTTGTGATTTAACATTGTGTCCTCCGTGGTTAAAGCATTTGCCGGTATTTCAATTGATGAACCCAGGTGATTAGTTGCATCAAATTTAATCCATTTAATTTTTGTTAAACGATAAAACAACAGAATTATGATTTCGCCGGCTTTTCGTTTATTCAGAAGCATATTGTTTTACCTCGGCAAAGACCAGGAAACCAGAACTTTTAGTTTGCCGGGCAACCTGATCTAATTTTTGGACAAAACAAAGCCGGGCTACCTTACGGTAACCCGGCTGTAATATTCCGATCGGGAGACTGGTTTACTTGCTGTAATCCATTTCGGCCAATCGTTTGTAGTTATTATAGCGCCATTTTGCGTTTTCCTGTGCAGCTTCGAATAATTCAACAGCTTCGGCAGGGAACGATTTCATAAGCGAGGTATAACGTACTTCTGATTTCAGGAAGTCCTGGAACAATGAGAAATCAGGTTCTTTGCTGTCGAGTTGGAAAGGATTCTTGCCTTCGGCCTCGAGCAGCGGGTTGAAACGATAAGTATGCCAGTAGCCTGCTTTAACTGCATCGTCCTGCTGTTGCTGAGCTTTCTCCATACCTGAATGTAAACCATGGTTAATACAGGTTGAATAAGCAATAATCAGCGATGGTCCCGGGTAAGCTTCAGCTTCGCGGAGCGCTTTCAGGTACTGGGTTTGGTTAGCGCCCATGGCAACCTGTGCTACATACACATAACCATAGCTCATAGCCATCATACCCAGGTCTTTCTTGCGAACCTGTTTGCCTGAGGCGGCAAATTTGGCAACGGCTCCAACTGGTGTTGATTTTGAGGCTTGTCCACCGGTATTCGAATACACTTCAGTATCCAGAACCAGTATGTTCACATCTTCACCCGATGCAAGTACATGGTCGAGTCCTCCGTATCCGATGTCGTAAGCCCATCCGTCGCCACCGAACATCCAAACCGATTTCTTGATAAAGTATTGTTTCAAAGCAACCAGTTCTTTAGCAACATCCGAAGTTGAGGCTTCGAGTAAAGGAAGAACTTTGGCAGTTGCTTCTTTCGAAAGCTGGGCATTATCCTTATTGGCAACCCACTCAGCGCAGGCTTCTTTTAATTCGGCACTAAAATCGCCGTTGATGATAAGCTGCATACGCTCAGCAATACGGTCGCGGAGTTTATTTACTCCCATTGCCATACCAAAGCCATATTCAGCATTGTCTTCG
>CAYNVK010000059.1:2307-11964 GCA_964400395.1 uncultured Lentimicrobiaceae bacterium
GCGGAGTTTATTTACTCCCATTGCCATACCAAAGCCATATTCAGCATTGTCTTCGAACAGTGAGTTTGCCCATGATGGACCACAACCATTTGCGTTGGTGGTGTATGGTGTCGAAGGAGCCGATCCGCCGTAGATTGACGAACAACCTGTTGCATTGGCAACCATCATCCTGTCGCCATACAGCTGGGTGATAAGCTTGATATAAGGTGTTTCGCCGCAACCTGCGCAGGCGCCTGAGAACTCGAACAACGGTTGTGCAAACTGACTGTTTTTCACATTCTGTTCTTTGGGAGCGAGTGTATCTTTATACGTTACGTTAGCTGCAACATAATCCCAAACTTCGGCCTGGTGCATCTGCGAATCGAGCGGCTTCATAACCAAAGCTTTGGTTTTGGCCGGGCAAACATCAGCACAGTTACCGCAACCTGTACAATCGAGCGGGCTGATCTGGATACGGAACTGCAGGCCATCGAAAGTTTTTGGAACTGCTTTCAGTGTGGCTGTGCCATCGGGTAATCCCTTCAGTTCGTCTTCGTTAAGCAGGAACGGGCGGATAACAGCGTGCGGACAAACAAATGCACACTGGTTACACTGAATACAGTTATCCGAAATCCATTCAGGAACATTTACAGCAATACCGCGTTTTTCGTATGCGGCTGTTCCTGCAGGGAAAGTACCGTCTTCGCGACCCAGGAATGCACTTACCGGTAAATCATCACCTTTCTGGCTGTTGATAGGCTCAACAATATTTTTGATAAAATCAGGAATATTGCGTGTGTCCTTTGTGGGATTAACAACTATGTTTTTCCACTCAGCGGGAATACTTACTTCGGTAACAGCAGCGCCTCTTTCGATGGCAGAAATGTTCATCGAAACAATCTCTTCCCCCTTACGGCCGAATGTCTTTTTCACAGCGGTCTTCATGGCTGTAAGCGCCAGTTCGTATGGGATAACTCCGGAGATTTTAAAGAATGCAGCCTGCAGAATGGTATTGGTGCGGTTACCCAAACCAATTTCTTCGGCAATACTGGTAGCGTTAATGATGAAGAACCTGATTTCGTTTTCAGCCATGTATTTTTTCATGGAGTCGGGCAAACGATTTTTGCTTTCTTCTGAATCCCAGATGCTGTTAAGCAGGAAGGTTCCTCCTTTTTTCAAACCTTTCAACAGGTCGTACTTGTTGAGGTATGCCGGAACGTGGCATGCCACAAAGTCGGGGGTATTTACCAGGTATGGGGAACGAATCGGTTTGTCGCCAAAACGAAGGTGCGATGTAGTGATACCGCCCGATTTCTTCGAATCGTATGCAAAATAGGCCTGGGCATATTTATCGGTGTTGTCGCCAATAATTTTGATTGAATTTTTGTTGGCACCAACAGTTCCGTCGGATCCTAATCCATAAAATTTAGCCTGGAAAGTTCCGCTGTCCGAAAGATCGATTTCAGGAAGCACGGGGAGCGAAGTAAATGAAACATCGTCAACAATACCTACCGTGAAATGATTTTTGGGTTCATTCATTTTCAGGTTGTTGAAAACTGAAATCATCATGGCAGGAGTGGTATCTTTGGAGCTGAGTCCGTAACGGCCACCGATGATGAGCGGTTTGTTAGCCCTGTCGTAGAAAATGTCGCGGATATCGAGGTACAAAGGATCGCCGGTTGCTCCGGGCTCTTTGGTACGGTCGAGTACACAGATGCGTTTTACTGATTCAGGAAGTACATTGAAGAAATACTTAGGTGAGAACGGGCGATAGAGGTGAACGCTGATCAATCCCAGTTTTTCGCCTTTTGCATTCAGGTGGTCAATAACTTCTTTAAGGGTTTCGGTAATGGAACCCATGGCAACAACAATATTTTCGGCATCTTTAGCACCGTAGTAGGTAAACGGATGGTATTCGCGGCCGATTTGTTTGCTGATCACCTGCATATATTCTTCAACGATATCAGGAACTGCATCGTAGAAAAGGTTGGCAGCCTCGCGGCTCTGGAAATACACATCAGGATTCTGTGCTGTACCGCGGGTTACCGGGTGCTCAGGATTGAGTGCACGATCGCGGAATTCTTTCAATGCATCGTAATCCAGCAATTTGGCGAGGTCTTCGGTTTCAGGATATTCAACTTTCTGAATTTCGTGCGAAGTACGGAAGCCATCGAAGAAGTGCATAAAAGGCACCCTCGAACGGATTGATGCAAGATGAGCAATACCAGCTATATCCATAATTTCCTGCACGCTACCGGTTGCAAGCATTGCAAAACCGGTCTGGCGGGTTGAATATATGTCGCTGTGATCGCCAAAAATTGAAAGAGCCTGTGCTGCAAGGCTACGAGCCGAAACGTGAAAAACAGCCGGTAATAATTCGCCAGCCATTTTGTACATGTTTGGTATCATTAACAATAAACCCTGCGAAGCAGTATAGGTAGTTGTGAGCGCACCTGCCTGCAATGAACCATGTACCGCACCGGCAGCGCCGCCTTCACTTTGCATTTCTACAACGCGTACGGTTTCGCCAAAAATGTTTTTTCGGCCATAGGCAGCCCATTCATCAACATACTCTGCCATGGTCGACGATGGTGTGATGGGGTAAATGGCAGCCACTTCGCTGAACATATACGCTATGTGTGCCGCAGCATAATTTCCGTCACAGGTTACATACTTCTTTTTTTCACTCATATGTTTGGTTATTAGATTATTGACTAAGGTATAATTGAATTCTGCATTTTTCACAAAAGCGGTGCAAAATTACTTTTTTATAAGGAATTGCGCGGTAATAAATCTAAAAAATTAACTATATTCAGCTAATTTAAAATGATTATAGATTAGAACATTTTTCATAATCAACGGTTTAACTCTAAAACAGTACACTTGCCAGGAATTAAGCAACAGTAAAAAAAAATTAAGTATATCAATACTTATATCTGAAAAATTTATTAATTTTCCGCATTGAAACCGAAAACCAAATAAATAATTAATTAATACTATTAAAACTTAGGGGGAAACAATATGATCAACCTTGCCACAAATTACATGGGAATTGAGCTTAAAAATCCGATCATTGCCGGTGCAAGCAGCATGTCGTCGGACCTAAGTATGCTGAAAAAACTGGAAGAAGCCGGAGCTGCTGCCGTGGTGTATAAAACCTTGTTCGAGGAGCAGATTAACCTCGAAGGGGCTCAATTTGATGATCAGTTGAATTCGATGGGCGGCCTGCATGCCGAAATGACCAGCCTGTATCCCAAGCTGCAGTTTGCAGGTCCGGAGGCACACCTGGTTAACCTGCGTAAAGCAAAAGAAACACTGGGTATCCCTGTTATTGCCAGCCTCAACTGCCTGTACGACAATACCTGGATTGAATATGCCCGGCTTATTGAAAAAACGGGTGTCGACGGGCTTGAGCTGAACTTTTATTTTGTACCTGGCGATTTTGAAGTTGACGGACACTCCATCGAAGACGTACACCTCGACCTGGTGAAAACCATTAAATCAAAAATCACGATTCCGGTAAGTGTGAAGTTGAGCGTATTTTATTCAAACCCGCTTAATTTTATCTCCCGCCTCGATAAAGCCGGCGTAAACGGAGTTGTAATTTTTAACCGTATGTTTGAGCCTGAAATTAACGTGCAGGATGTTAAACATGTTGCTCCTTTTTACCTCAGCCATGAGGGCGATTACCGGCTGGCGCTGCGTTATGCAGGTTTGCTTTATGGTAATGTAAAAACAAAGGTTTGTGCCAACACCGGCATATACCAGGGCAAAGACGTAGTAAAAATGCTGCTTGCCGGTGCCGATTGTGTACAGGTAGTGAGTACGCTTTACAAAAACAAACCCGAATACATTGCTACTATGCTTGGCGAAATTGAAGCCTGGATGGAATCGAAAAAATATACTTCTATTTCCGATTTCAAAGGTAAGCTCTCCAAAAAAGAACTGAAAGATCCGTTTGTTTATAAACGCGGACAGTATATCGATTTATTACTTAGTTCCGAGCAATTGCTCAAGTAAAATCAGCCGGAACATCTTATTTAAAAATAGCCCTGTGTCCTAAAGCCAGGGTTATTTTTTTGCCGCTACCCATCGGGAATGCATAAAAAAAACCGGCGGGGAGCCGGTTTTTTGGTTTACAGGGAGTGGGAAAGTAATTAATTGAGCTGCAATTTCTCTAAAATATTTTTGGCTTCCTGCCTGTGGAAATTATCCGGGTTTGAGGCTACAACCATAAACTGGTCGATGGCTTTTTCCTTCTGATTATTTTTCAGGTAACAAAGTCCGAGGTACCATTCGGCATGCTCAATGTACAGGTTATCGTTTTGCTTGATGATGGTATTGAAAGCCTTGATTGAGTTCTCGTAGTTTTTGGTTTCGATGTTCGAAATTCCGTAGTAAAACCAAACGGCTATATTCGAATTGTCCTTATTCAGGATGTTTTTGAACAGAACCGATGCGGTTGCAAAATCCTTTTGCTGGAATTTGATAACAGCTTCAAGTATATTCTGATCGCCACGGGTTTGGTCAACAATATTTTCGGAATTATAATACTGTGAAAACAGTGCATCGTTCGAAATATTCCGACTGGTTTGCAGGTACAGCGTAGCGGCTACGGCGCACAATACCAGTAACGAAGCAGCAGCATACCACCACTTGCGGGTATACATGCGCACTACCGGAACTTCGGCACGCGATGCGCGGTTTGCATTGATTACAGCGACGAGTTTGCTCCTCAAATCAACAATATCTTCCCTTTCAATAGCTGAATCAATCAATTGTGAAAGTTTAAGCTCTTCGGCCAATCCCGGATTTGAGCTCAACTCCTTTTTAAATGCATTTCTCTCGGTAGCAGTCATTTCATTGGCAAGGTATTGCTCAATGCTGGCGGAGTGTTTGAAATTAGTTGTCATTTTTGATAATTTTTTGACTTCGTGGATCACTTGCAATGCGTTTCTTCAACTCTTCTTTACAAAGATACTTCCTGGTTTTGGCATACTTTTCAGTTTTATATCCAAGCATCGAAGCAATCTCACGCAAAGGAATATTCTTGGTAAATAACCTTAACAGTTTCTGGCAGTCATCAGCTAACGACAGAAAATGTACTTGAATAATCCTGTGCAATTCGGCCTCTTCTAAACTTGCTTCCTGGAGCATGTCTTTTGGCAGATCAATATACTCTTCTACATCAGTGAGTTTATCGAAGATGGCTTTACGCTTGTTAAGCTTTTGCAGCCAGAGGTTTCGGCAAACTGAGTACATGTAGGTTTTAAAAGAACTGGTAAGCTTTAATTGGTTCAGGCTAATTTTATTATAAATGATGATAATCCCGTCCTGAAATACATCCTCAGCATCCTCACCTGACCCTCCATTCTCGGTAACCAGAAATCTGATCAGTGGGAAATACTCCTTGTAGATGAAATTAATGATGTAATCACTCCTTAACCTCAATCCTTCCTGTATGGCTTCATCAGAATAATGTATCATCACTTGCTATATTATCCAGATTTTAAAAAAAGGTAATACCATTTCGAAAGTTTTTTTCAATATTTTTTCAAACTTTTTTCTTAGCCTCTGTTTTTCAATTCATTAGACCAATTTAAACTTATCAACATTTTACATCCACTTGGGCAAAAATTGCAAAAACAACAACACTTTCCGGCAATTTCTATTGCAAAGATGGCACAAATTTACATTTGATTAGTAAATATTTTTCGAAACTCATATTACCTTTTTTGAAATCATGGATTAAGACATGTAACGCATAAAGGAGGAGTGTTACTTTATGTATGTAAGTTAACCTGATAACTCGGACACATACCTTCAGAAAAATTTACATAAATCCAAAAACCAAAAAAATATTACAACTAAAGAAAAACGCCATGAAAAACAAAATTACCTTCGTAATGCTTCTTATGTTAGCATTGGTTTCAGTTCAGACTCTTAAAGCAGCAGAACTTCGCGGACAGGCTCTTTACCAGGGCGATTCGGCCAGGCCTATAGGTTATGTTATGGTAACACTTAAAAATATTGATAATAATTCAATACTGACTTATAAAACCGGGGCTGATGGAATTTATGCATTTACTAACCTGGCTGCCGGTAATTACACGATTACAGGAACAACCAATATTGCAAGCAAAGGCGCAACTTATTACGATGCTATGTTATTGTTTTTGCACCTGGCGGGCAGGCTCGAATTTACACCGCTGCAAATGCTGGCTTCCGATGTTAACGGATCGGGCAGTGTGAACTGGCAGGACTATACTCTTTTTCTGAAAAACCTGCTTCTGGGAAAACCTTTCCCGGTTGATCCATGGAGGTTTGAAATAAAAAGCATTACCTTAACAAATATGAAAGGTACCGAATACAATCCCAAAGGCATTGGCGGAACCTGTTCGGGCGATGTTGGAGGTACTTTTGTTCCGACGGCTAATACAACCCCGGCAGTCCCGGTTGCACAGGAAGGTGAAATTTCTGTAAGCAGCGGCGAATCGTTTACCACCGAAATCATTACCCGTAACCCGCTGTCCATTACAGGCGCAGGTTTAATCATCAACTATCCTTCGGAACTGCTCGATATTGAGTCAGTCGAATTTAAGGGCACAGGATACGAATACAATATTGAAAACGGCCAGATCAGGGTGATATGGGGTGATCCAAATACCCAGCCTGTTAATTTCAACGCCGGTGAAGCTTTCATTACCA
The DNA here is from genome assembly GCA_964400395.1 of uncultured Lentimicrobiaceae bacterium. Taxonomy (GTDB): domain Bacteria; phylum Bacteroidota; class Bacteroidia; order Bacteroidales; family UBA4417; genus UBA4417. The sequence continues at coordinate 8,995 of CAYNVK010000059.1, forward strand.
TACGCGGTACCAGCACCTCCGCTTTTGGCGAAGGAATGACGGCTAACCTCAATATGGACAAGAATACAAGCCTTGTAAATGCGGCTATCCAGAACGAAAGCAAACTCAACTTTGCATCGCCGCTCATTAAGTTTGGGAAACCTTCGCTCAAACTGAGCAACTACCCAAATCCATTCAAAAATTCAACAAAACTTAACATCTATGCGCCCGAGTCAGGCAATGCAACCATCGAGGTTTATGGCTCAAACGGGCAATTGGTAAAACGTATTTCGGCCGGACAACTGAATGCTGGCTACCAGGAATATACCCTCGAAGCTTCGCAACTTGCAAAAGGTTATTATATCTGTAAAGTTCGGATACAGGCAAAAACATCGGAATATAACAACACAATCCGCCTGCTCAAAGCTGAATAATTATCAACCGATTATAGTTCATAAAAAAGGAGCGTTTAGCTCCTTTTTTTTATGACTTACCGGCAACTTTGTGTTATCTTTGTCCTACCACCACAAATCACGATCAACTCCCATACACACACACAAAATTTTGCCCTATGAAAAGGCCTCCGGCATTATTTTGCTTACGGTTTCTCTTGTTCTCATTACTTGTAGTACTGGTTGCATGTAATACCTCTGTAAAAGATAGTTCACAAAAACAACATCTGTCGGATCAAGTATTTGCCGAACAATTAAAAAACCGGGGAAGTTACGATTCAGCTATCATTTTTTTCAGAAAATCCGTAGATTATACCCTGAAAAATAAACAATACACTACATGGGTTGAGAGCATTTCAGGTATGATTGATTGCTTCAGGGCCAAAGGCGACCTCGACCAGGCCATGCAGATTACGGATCAATCACTTGCCCTTGCTGTGACCAAAATTGATACAACCGGAAATTTGTACAACGGACTTATCCACAAAAAGGCCTTACTTTATTCCGATAAGCGGCAATTTGCCGAGGCTTCAACGCTCTTTAACCGCAACATCCGGACTTACCTAAACCGTTCGTCAGTACCCGATACAGGGCTGGCATTGTCGTACAATGGCATGGGTACCGTTTTCCTGTACCAGAACCGTTTCGAGGAAGCCCAGGGCCAATACCAGAAAGCAATTGAAACTTACCAGCAAGCAAACCGGGTAAAAAGCTCGAATTATGCCAGTTCATTGCAAAACATCGGGATTGTATATTCCATGACAAGCAACTACGAAAAAGCTGAGCAATATTTTTTAAAATCGCTGAAGGTAAACCAGGAAGTACTGCAGCCCAACGATCCTAAGCTGGCCTCGTTGTATTTGAACATGGGAAGATTTTACCAGCTTATCCGTAATGACGTGAAAGCTATCGAATACCTTAGAAAAGCTGAAAATTTTTATATCTCACAAAATCAATCCAATACCATATTGGCTGGGTCACTTTTTCTCAATATGGGAGTAACGTATATTTATACTGCCGATTACGAAAAAGCCCAAAGCTATCTCGACAAATCCCTGGAAATAATACTGGAGAAAACACCCGGAAACCTGGCTGACTTACTGACCCTGTACAATAACATGGGATTTATAGCAGAAAAAAAAGGGAATTATGCCACCGCTATAAGCTATTATTCCAAAGGATTATCCATCGGAACCAAGCTGACAAACTCGGTGAAAATTTTAAGAGGGCTGGCAAATGTATACTTCCGGATGAATGATAAAACCATGGCCGACCTTTACTATAAACAGGCATTAGCCAAAAGTATTGAAATGTACGGCGAAGAGAATTCGGAAACGGCGCTTACCTATTTACGTTACGGCGATTTTCTTTCGGATATCGGTGATAAAAAAGCAATTGTGTACCTCAATAAATCACTGGAACTCTATAAAAAAGTATTTGGGAATGTTAACATCGATGTATCAACCGCGTACAATTACATAGGCCGGTATTACGATCGGGCAAACGATTACAACAAAACCCTGCGGTATATGCAGCTTTCGCTGATAGCCGGTTTTCCGGGATTTACTTCGCAAAATATTACTGACAATCCGGCCATTTCAGCCGAAAATCTGAACGAGAACCTTTTAAACCCGCTTATCAGCAAAGCTACGGCACTGCTCAGGCTCTACCTTTCGGATTCATCGCGTACCGATTTACTTAAAAACAGCATAACCACTTTTAACCTTGCCCTTAAAATGGTTGAAATGCTGCGCTCAACCTACCAGGACGAAAACAGCAAGTTGTTTATTTCCGAAAATGAGAAAACAACTTTCTCGAACGCACTGCTGGCACAGGTTGCACTGTATAATAAAACCAAACGCCCCGAGTCGCTTGACGAGGCTTTCAGCCTTTGCGAAAAAGGGAAATCAGCCGTATTGCTGTCGCACCTGCGCGACAAGGAAGCACGCAATATCGGACGCATCCCCGAAAACCTGCTGAACCAGGACGCCAGCCTGAAATCAGAAATCTATTTCTACAACAAACAGATTCACGATCAGAAATTACTACCCGATCCGGACGAAACAAAAATTAAAATGTGGAACAGCAGGCTTTTTGACCTGAACCGGAAACAGGACGAACTCATCAAATCAATCGAAAAAAATTACCCCACATACTACAACCTCAAGTACGACAATTCGGTAATTTCCATCGCCGACATACAGAAAAAACTTTCGCCAGGTCAAGCCATGATTGAGTTTACGCTGGCCGACTCGACCTTATACATTTTTGCAATAACTGCCGCCGACAGGAAACTTGTAACCTCCCCCATCAATAAATCATTTGCAGGGAACCTGGCTACGCTCAGGGACCAGCTAACCGGAAAAGAATTCAACAATTATACCGCTGCTGATTTCAAGACATTTGTTTTTGCGTCCTATGCCGTGTATAAACAGCTGTTGAAACCTATCGAACCGATTATAAAAGGGAAAGAACTGATACTCATTCCCGATGCTGAACTTGGATACCTTTCGTTCAATGTGCTGCTTACCAGCCTGCC
>CAYNVK010000060.1:0-11958 GCA_964400395.1 uncultured Lentimicrobiaceae bacterium
ATCTGCCTCAGTGCCCTGGAATTCAACCAAGAATTTTCTGCCATTTCAGGACAAACTACCGGACGTTTCCTGTATTCAAATATAATTTCAGCTCCATTATTACATTTTCAGTCAGGTAAGCCTGTTTTTACAACGGGGATCTCAAAATTTTTTCGCAACCATCAATCACTGATTAAGTAATTATTTGCCTGAGGGGGCGAGCCGTTGGCTCACAACCTTACAGCAACGAACTGAAATTAAACTGTCAACAACTACACTGCAATGAAAAAACTCTTTACCACCATATTACTCCTGATTTCAGCCGGCGTCCTTTTTGCTCAGCAGGACGCCTTATTCAGCCAGTACATGTTTAATAAATTATCGGTGAACCCGGGTTATGCCGGCAGCCGCGACCTGCTTTCTGCCGACCTCATCTATCGCTACCAGTGGGTTAATATCGACGGCGCGCCAAAAACGATAAGTGCTTCGTTACACTCTCCGCTTAATAACCCGCATCTTGCACTGGGTATGAATATTACCAACGATAAAATTGGCCCGACTTCGAATACCAGCGCAATGGCTACTTTTGCCTACCGGATATTGTTTCCAAAAAGCAAACTCTCTTTCGGGATACAGGCTGGTGTAAAAAGCTGCGATTTTGTGTGGAACGACCTGGTATCGAACGATGAAAACGATCCTTTCCTGGTTTACCGCGACCAGCTACAGAAGAAAGTTGTTCCTGATGCTAACTTTGGTGTCTATTATTACTCCGAAAAATTTTATGCCGGTTTATCATCGCGACAGCTGCTGCAAAATCAAACCCTGGTTTTCACCGATACTACAGGTAATTCGCAGTTTACCAAATTGATGAGTCACTTTTACGGAATGGCCGGTGCTGCAATTCCATTAAGCGAAAACGTGGTTTTCCGCCCATCATTCCTGGCGAAATATGTAAAAAATGCGCCTCCGCAATTCGATATCAACGCCAGCTTCCTGTTTGCAAATACCTTATGGTTAGGCGCTTCGTACCGTACCGAAAAAGCGGTATCCTTCATCACCGAAATAAATATTGCCCAAAACCTGCGCATTGGCTATTCTTACGATATATGGCTCAACGAACTTAAGGTGTACAACAAGGGATCGCACGAAATCAGGCTGAGCTTCGATTTTAATGTTGCTAAACGAATTCTTACACCCAGGTATTTTTAACCGGGTTTCATAAGAAAACATACCAGCCACTTTACCAGAAATGGGCGCAGCACTGCGCCCATTTTTTTTGCAATACGGAATATTCACATTTGATGCAAGGCATGGGCAAGTGAGGTTTTGTTTCCTGATTTTGGTCAGCCGGGTAAATTTGCATCTTATTTTAATTGTGATAATTTCTTTTTCTGAGAGTCTGTTTTTCTATTTTGATGATGTTTTGATGATATTACAATATAAAATGTGGTTTTATTTTGACAATCCGGCGGTGCCGGAAATTCACTTTCATTTTTATAACGCCCTCCGATAAATCGAAGCGGAGTAAGCATCCACGCAAACTTTTCTTTCCTTATCCTTATTACTTTTCAATGTTTAAGCAATAAATTAATACTGTAAGAATAAGCTTTACTCGTCTGCTCGTATTACCTGTATGCCTTTCAAATTCCAAAACCGGATTTTGTAGCTTGTTAATTGCCACAAAATCAAGTAAATAAATAATGTAAAGCTGGGAAGCTTTTCATGGGATTGGTGAAAGAACTGACATGAACCTGTAGCCTGACGAATGAACATTGCCAATGTCCCTGGGAAAAAGGAAGAGCGGGAATGTTGAAAAAAAATGAAAATTATGGAACTAGTACGACTCTTTATCAACAAATTCAGGGATATGTTCCTGATGTGTATTCCCGGATCGAAAAATTGGGAACGAACATTTTCAGAAGTACATCTGATTGCATTGTTCGTAAGCCTGGTAATTTTTATGCCCGGCCTGGCAACAGCCCAGAACTGTACGCTGAATGCCAATGTCGACCAGGTAATATGCGCCAATGAGGTGTTAACGCTCGCCGGTTCTAAAGGCGGGCTGTTCCAGGGTTCAGGGGTTTCAACCTGGTCGCAAATCAGCGGTCCCTCGGCTATTATTGTATCGCCGAATTCACTGATTACTACGGTTACAGGTATACAGAGCAACAGTACTTATAAATTCAGACTCTCAGCCGAATGCCAGGATGGCTCATTGGTGTACGATGATGTTGTGATAACTGTTAAGCCGGTTACTTTCGCAAATGCTGGTGCTGACCAGGGGCCCATGTGCCCGGGCAATGGAACACTACTGGCTAATGTTGCAGGCGCTAACGAAACAGGCTCGTGGTCAATAGTTGGTAATAACGATGCCGGTATCAGTATCAATAACCCGAATTCTATTAATACCGGGTTTACTGCTGCCGCTGATGATGCAGGTACAAGCACACTCAGGTGGACCATTACTAATGCCAATGGTTGTGTTGCCTACGACGATATGACCATTACCAACCTGGGGGCGCATCTGATTGTAAATGCCGGCCCTGACCAGGTGTTAGGAAATTGTTTTTCATTATCAACAACAACAACTTTAGCTGCAACTTTTGGGGGTAACAATATAGCCGGTCAAACCGGACTCTGGACTGTGATCAGTGGCCCGAATATTCCAACCATCACTTCACCCACGCGCAGAAATTCAACAGTTACCAACCTGATCCAGGGCGTTTATATTTTGCGCTGGACGGTTACCGGTCCATGTTCCAATGGATTTGACGAAGTAAAAATATCAGTCCCGGCACCGGTTGGCAGTGCAACTTCCACGGCAATTACGCCAGGCAATGATGTATATTGCGATGGCAGAACTTCGATGGTTTTTTCGGGAACATACCCGCTTTACAATAACGAAGTGGTTAACTGGACTCAAACCGCAGGCCCGCCTGCAACCATCGTAAGCCCGAACAGCCCTACTACCAGTATAAGCGGCTTGGATGCCACAAGCAGTTACACTTTCCGCTATACAATCAGTAATCCGGTTACCGGGTGCTCATCAACAACCACCTCTTCCATAGTTTATGCAACAGCGCCTTCATTGGCAATTACCACTCCCAGTCCGTTAATTGCCCCCTGTAATTCGAATTCGGCAACCATCAGCTTTACGCAGGCCGGCACAGGACCGGTTGAATACAGCATTGTGAGCGCGCCGGCAGGTTTCCCGGGTGTGCCAACAGCATATGCCCCGCTTGGAGTTTCGCCAGCCACTATCAGCGGACTCACGCTGAACGGCACCTATGTTATTCAGCTCCGTAAGTCAGCTTTTGGTTCTGGTTGTTCGGATGTTTTTCAATCCATTACTGTAATTACATCGGTAACACCATCGAACTCAAACGGGGGCACCAGGCAATTGCTGGGGTGCAATATCACATCAACAGCCCTGGTTGGTAATGTACCTTCCATCGGAACCGGATCCTGGTCGCAGGTATCGGGCCCAAATGCGGCAGTAATAGCCAGCCCTAATAATCCAGGTACTAATATCAGTGGACTGGTGAATGGCCTGTATCGTTTCAGGTGGAAAATATCAGGCGGCCCCGCTTGCCCCACCCGCCAAAATGATGCGCAGGTTGTTGTTTCCTCAGTAGCTCCTACCGCTGCCAATGCAGGTCCCGATCAAACAGTGTGTTTCAATACTCCTGTATACCTGGCAGGCAATGCGCCCGTACTGAACGAAACCGGTACCTGGACTGTAAGTCCCAGTGCCGGTGTGGTGTTTTCGCCCAATGCCAACACTCGAAATGCCGTAGTAACCGGGCTGGTTGCAAGTACGGTATATAATTTTACCTGGACGATAAACAATGCCTGCGGGCCGGGTTCGTCGGACCAGGTGGTAATAACAACAACATCCACCCAGGGACCGGTGGCATCCGTTGCAGGTAGTGACCAGTGCCTTCCGGCAGGAACAAACGCTATAACACTTTCCGGTAATGATCCCGGGGCCGGAAGCGGTACCTGGACAAAACTTTCGGGCCCGGCTGCTACTTTTACAAACCCGGCACTCCGAAATACATCAGTTACCGGCCTTACGGATGGAACATACCAGTTTATCTGGACCATTACATTCGGGTCGTGCGCTGTTTCGCGCGACACCGTGATGGTGACCATTTCGCAACCGGCAACCAATGCAGTTGTAGGCAACGACCAGAATATCTGTGGTACTACCGCTACACTCACAGCCAATACACCAACCATCGGAACCGGAACCTGGAGCCAGGAAGCCGGTGCAGGCGGTGTTACCATTGTCAGCCCGTTAGCTGCCACCAGCAGTGTAACCGGACTTACTGCCGGAACTTATATTTTCAGGTGGACCATCTCGAATAATGCATGCCCGGCAACGATGGATTCGGTGCAGATCAACGTGTCCGATGTAGCTCCGGTGGCACCCAATGCGGGTATGGATAAATCGGTTTGCGGGCTGAGCGCTGTTACCATGGCTGCAAACAATGTAGCCCCGGGGACAGGATTGTGGTCGCTGGTGAGCGGGCCTAACGCGCCTGTTTTCAGCGATATGAAATCACCTACCGCAACTATATCAGGCCTGGAAGCAGGTGTTTATATATTCCGCTGGACCAGTTATGGAGGTGAGTTTTGTAATCCGCTGTCGGATGATGTTAAAATTGACGTTACCCCGGCAGCCAATGCAGGCCCCGATCAAAGTAAATGTTTTGCAAATTCTGCCAACCTGATTGGTAACGATGGCAGTGTGGGTACCTGGAGCCAGGTTGGAACAACTCCGAACGTGGCAACAATAATCCCGACAACATCATATTCGGCCATAGCTTCTGGTTTAATAGCCGGAACATACACCTTCAGGTATACGGTTGCAGCCAACGGATCGTGTGCTACGCCTTCGGCTGACGACATGACGGTTACCATTTTCACCGCAACATCAGCCGCCAGTGCCGGGCCCGATCAGGAGCATTGTGATGTAACATCATTTAACCTGTCAGCAAACGACCCGGCCCCTTATACGGGAACCTGGACGAAAGTTGCAGGGCCGGCAGGAGGGTCATTCAGCCCGAATGCCAATACGCCAAATGCTACATATACCGGGGCTACACCGGGTGTGTACATTTTTTCGTGGACGATATCGAACGCCTCGTGCAGCAGTGTTGATGAAGTAAGAATTACCAATTATGCTACCCCAACCGTTGCAGCAGCGGGTCCCGACCAGGTACAGGTGTGCGGATCTGTAGCTACCATGGCCGGCAACCTGCCTGTGAACGGGCTTGGAAACTGGTCGCTTGTTTCGAAACCGGCCGGTGCCCCTGATCCTTCTGTTACTTCGCCAATTTTACCCAATACAAGCATCACCAACCTGGTACCGGTTTCTTATCCCGGAACGTATGTTTTCAGGTGGACCATCTCCAACGGAAGCTGTACCTCTTTTTCTGATGACGTGGCCATTACCGTTTACAAGCAACCAACCATTGCAAATGCAGGTCCCGACCAGGTGCTTTGCAATGTTTCATCAGTTACTTTGGCAGGTAACCAGGCCTTAATCGGTACCGGAAACTGGGCCAAAGTAAGCGGACCTGCAGCAACTATTACATCACCATCTGTTTATAATACTACCGTTACCGGGATGACACCGGGTGTGTATGTTTTCGAATGGACAACCACCAACCTGCCTTGTTCAACATCTGACCAGGTAACCATAACCATTGATGCATTACCTACTCCGGCCTCAACGGCTGGAACATCTACTGATGTCTGTCTTTTTTCGCCCATGAACCTGGTGGGTAATACACCATTAACCGGTACCGGGTCGTGGACACAGAGCGGGGGAGCAACTGTATCAATTATAAACCCTGGTTCAGCAACAGCATCAGTAGCTGGCGCTGCAGTGGGTAATTATTCATTTCTGTATACCATTTCGAATGGATCCTGCCCCATTTCAACAAGCAGTGTATCCATAAATGTTGCCCAGGTTCCTACCATGGCCCTGGCAGGTGCCGATCAGTCGGTATGTAATACATCGACCACCAGTTTTGCCGGTAATACCCCTGATCCGGGCCAGGGTACCGGAACATGGACCCAGGTTAGCGGTCCTGCGGCTGTAATCAGCGATCTCAACAGCCCCACCAGCACGGTTACACTCAGTGCAGCCGGCAGCTACAGGTTTAAGTGGGAAATTGCTACCAATGCAGCCTGTACATCCTCCGACCAGGTGGTGATAGTAAAAAACAACGATGTGGCTGTAACTGCACCTGCAAATGTTACTGTTTGTAACGGCGGTGCGGCAACCATGTCAGTAACCGCAAGCGGGGGAACTCCTCCTTACACTTACCAATGGCAACAAAGCGCTAACGGAACTTCAGGCTGGACAAATGTTTCAGGTGGCTCAGGTGCAACCTTCAACACCTACACAACAGTAGCCCTTGCTTCGGATATGTATTATCGCTGTGTGGTAAGCTGTGCCTGCGGGAGCGAAATTTCGGCAGCAAGTCTTGTAACGGTAGTACCCGATCCGGCTATTACCGTGCAACCAACCGCAAGCACAACTATTTGCAGCGGGCAAACAACTTCGTTATCGGTTACGGCCACAGGAGGTACACCATCCTTAACATATCAATGGCAATCGAACACTTCAGGATGCTCCGGGGCATGGACTAACATAGCCGGCGCAACAAATTCAACATATACAACTGCAGCGCTTACGCAAACAACCTACTACCGGGTGTTGGTCGCAGCAGCCGGCAATGGCTGTAATACAGCTACTTCAAGTTGTTCGGTTGTTTATGTTCCCCGTATTACCTCCCAGCCGGCAGCCTATGCCATTTGTACAGGCGGGGTAGGGACTTTATCAGTAACAGTGGATGCAGGCAGTTCGACACTGGCATACCAGTGGCAGGAGAGCGCTGACAATTCGAGCTGGAACAATGTAAGCAGCGGCACAGGCGCCAATTCGGCATCGTATACTTCGGGCGTTCTTACATCGAATATGTATTACAGGTGCATGGTTACAGTTACTTCGCCCGATTGTGGTAACCTGGTTTCGAACAGCGCACTTATAACGGTTGTTCCTGATCCAACTATTACCGGGCAGCCGGTTAGTCCAGCCGTGATTTGTGTTGGAGGCACCACTGCCAATATGGTGGTTACTGCCACCGGGGGTACGCCAGCACTGATTTATCGCTGGCAATATTTTAATGGAACAACATGGAATAACGTTGCCAACGGAACACCATCAGGTGCAAGTTATGCCGGTTGGAATGCAGCTGCTTTCAGGGTTGGAGGTATATCATCGGTTGGGTCATTTCAGTACCGCTGCCAGATATCAGCAACCGGAAACGACTGTAATACTACCTACACCGATCCGGTTACGGTTACAACCATTCCCGATCCTGTACTTACCACACCTGTGTTCACGATACCCACCATGTGTGCCGGCGGAACAACAGTAGTGAGCAGTACCATAAGCGGCGGAACCGGTGTGCCATCATACCAGTGGCAATATTTAAACGGGGCATCGTGGGTAAATGTAGCCAATGGCACACCAGCAGGCACCATCTATACCAATGCAACCACACCTACCATGACTATTTCGGGTGCTTCGGGTGCCGGGGTGAGACAATACAGGTTATATACCAACAATTCGTCGGGTTGCGATTTTTATAGTCCGGCGGCTTCATATACGGTGGTAGCAGATCCAAATATTACTGCTCAGCCATCAAATGCCGCTGTTTGTGTTGGCGGTATCAATACCTTGAGTGTAACCGCTGCCGGAGGTACTCCTGTGCTCGATTACCAGTGGCGAACCAGCAGCGATAATATTACTTTTACAGATATACCGGGTGAAACTTCATCAACTTATACCACGCCGGTTTTAAATACAACAACCTATTATAAAGTTTATATTTCGGCTACAGGCGAAGGCTGTGGAAATGTTACTTCAAACACAGCAACTGTTACCGTGGTGCCCGATCCGTACATTATCACCCAGCCAGTGAATGCGATTATCTGTACCGGTGGAAATAATACCCTGAGTGTTTCGGCAGCAGGCGGAACGCCATTCCTTATTTATCAATGGCAAAGCTCGACTACAGGCGGAGCACCCTGGACCAACGTTGGTGCCAGTTCAAGTACATACACTACCCCTGCACTGCTTACCAACACTTATTACCGTGTTGTAATTTCGGCAACAGGTAACGATTGTAATACGGTAACCTCCGATCCGGCATTAATCACAGTGGTTCCCGACCCAACTGTATCAGTACAGCCTGTGGGTACAACCCTTTGTTCGGGCGGAACACATAGCATGAGCGTTACAGCGAGCGGCGATCCGCTTACTGGTGCATTGCTTTATCAATGGCAGTCGGGGCCGAATGCAACTTCTTATACCAATATTGCCGGGGCAAACAGCAGCAGTTATACCACAGGACCTCTGGCTTCGACCACCTATTTCAGATGTGTTATAACTCAGGCACCCTCGGGCTGCAGCACCTTTTCATCTGATGCAGTGATAACTGTGGTGGCTGATCCGAATTTCACCACCTCACCCTCAAGCCTGGCTATTTGTACGGGCGGAGCACACAGCATGAATGTAGTTGCTGCCGGCGGAACTCCGTCGCTCAGCTACCAGTGGCAATCGAGTTCAGATAATTTGAACTTTACAGATATCCCCGGAGCAGTTACAACAAGTCTTGCCACGGGAGTACTTACTTCGACCACTTATTACAGGGTCAATCTTTCGGCAACAGGCGTGGGTTGTAATAATGCAACCTCAGCAACAGCTACCATAACCGTAGTTCCTGATCCTGCTATAACTACACAGCCGGCAAATGCAGTAGTATGCAATGGTGGCACAAACACATTAACGGTAACAGCTTCGGGTGGAACCCCATCACTGAATTACCAGTGGCAAAGTTCAGCCACAGGCGGAGCACCCTGGACCAACGTGGGAAGCAACAGCAACAGCTATACAACTCCGTCGCTTTCAGCCACCACTTATTACCAGGTAATAGTTTCGGCTACAGGCAATGACTGTAATACCGTAGTTTCGGATGTTGCTACTGTAACAGTAGTACCCGATCCTGTTATTTCGGTTCAGCCTGTTGGGGCATCCATCTGCACAGGCGGCAATCACAGCATGAGTGTAACCGCAAGTGGCGATCCTTCAGCGGGAGTGCTTTTATATCAATGGCAATCGGGGCCGAATACCGGTTCATATACCAATATTGCAGGAGCCAACAGCAGTTCTTATACCACGGGAGCATTGGCTGCGACAACCTATTTCAGATGTATTATTACCCAGGCCGCTTCGGGTTGCAGTGTTACATCTTCGGATGTGCTGGTAAGCGTAGTGGCTGATCCTTCAGTTACCACACAGCCCACTTCGCCGGCAGCCATATGTGTTGGCGGAACTACTTCCAATATTACGATTGCTGCTGCAGGCGGAACTCCTTCGCTTGTTTACCAGTGGGAATACAACAATGGCGGAACATGGAGCAGCGTTACTAACGGTGTGCCTGCGGGAGCAGTTTATACCGGGGCAAATGCAACCACATTTGCAGTAGCCGGCATCAGTTCAGCCGGTAGTTACCAGTTCCGTTGCTTTGTATCAGCTGCCGGGAATGGCTGCGGAACAGCAACCTCTAATACCATAACGGTTACCGTTGCTGCTGATCCGGCCATCAACACACAACCGGTAAGTCCGGCCTCTATTTGTGCAGGCGGAACTACCTCAAATATTACCATCGCTGCAGCGGGTGGAACACCTTCGCTCAATTACCAGTGGCAATTTTTTAATGGCACCACCTGGAACAATGTTTCTAACGGCACACCTGCCGGTGCAGTATATTCAGGAGCCACCGCAACCACATTTGCAGTTGCAGGAATTACAGTTGCCGGAAACTACCAGTATCAATGCAGGGTTACAGCCAGTGGCAACGACTGCAATACCATAACCTCGAACCCGGTTACCGTTTCGGTAGTAGCTGATCCGGTGCTCACTGTGCCGGCATTTACAAATACTTCGGTATGCATCGGGGGAAGTTCCACCGTTAGCAGCACCATTTCGGGAGGTACAGGAACACCTGCGTATCAATGGCAGTATAACAATGGTACAACCTTCGTAAATGTAGTGAATGGCACGCCGGCCGGAGCAACCTATACCAACAGTACTACCCCGGCTATGACTATTTCGGGAACAACCGCAGCAGGTACATACCAGTACAGGCTTGTTACCACCAATGCGTCGAACTGCGACTTTATAAGCGCAGGTGCCTCCTATACTGTTGTTGCCGATCCGGCTATTACAACACAGCCAGTATCTCCGTCAACCATTTGCGCAGGGGGAACCACTGCCAATATGACCATTGTCGCCAGCGGTGGTACTCCTGTATTGGTTTACCAGTGGGAATACAATAATTCCGGAACCTGGAGCAGCGTAAGCAATGGTATGCCGGCAGGCGCTGTATACAGTGGTGCCAATGGAAATACTTTTGCTGTGGCCGGAATTAGTGCCGCAGGAAGCTACCAGTACCGTTGTTATATTTCGGCAGCAGGTAGCGGTTGCGGAACAGCAACTTCGAATACAGTAACAGTTAATGTGGCCGCTGATCCGGCTATTACTACCCAGCCGGCGAGCCCTGCAGCTATATGTGTTGGAGGTACTACCGCCAACATGACCCTTGTAGCTTCCGGTGGAACGCCATCGCTGGGCTACCAGTGGCAATATTTTAACGGAACCACCTGGAATAATGTAGCCAATGGCACCCCGGCAGGTTCGGTATATACAGGCGCTGTTACAAATACTTTTTCGGTTGCCGGTATTAATGCAACAGGAAATTATCAGTATCGCTGCCTTGTTACAGCCACAGGCAACGATTGTAACACCGCAACTTCGAACCCGGTTACGGTGGTTGTAAATTCACCGGCAGCTTTTAGCCTGTGTCCATCCAACATCACACAAAATACCGATCCGAACCAGTGTAGCGCGGTAGTAAATTATACTGCTACAGCCACAGGTGTGCCTGCTCCGCTCATCACCTATACGCTGAGTGGTGCAACTACAGCTTCCGGCTCGGGCACAGGGAGCGGAACGGCTTTCAACAAGGGAGTTACGAATGTTGTAATTACAGCTGCAAACAGCTGCAGCACGGTTACCTGTAGTTTTACAGTAACTATTAACGATACTGAACTTCCTGTAATAACCACATGTCCGCCAACACGAAATCAGGATGGCTGTTCAACAGCTGCAATTAGCGGACCGGTTTATTCGGCAGTATCGGCAGCATCAACGGAAGCTGAGTTCGAAAATGTAACCAACCAGGGCGTTGCCGGCGACAATTGCGGGATTACTTCAGTAACTTATTCGGATGTTGTAGCGGGTAGTTGCCCCATAACAGTAACCCGTACCTGGGTTTTGAAAGATGCAGCAGGCAATACAGCCACATGTACGCAGGAAATTAAAATTGCTGACAATACGGCCCCTGTTGTAGTTTGTAAAAATATTACCGTTGCCCTAAATGCAAGTGGAACAGCCACCATAACGGCAGCTGATATCAACAATGGAAGTAACGATAATTGTGGGATAGCCTCGATAGTCGCTTCAAAAACATCATTTTCCTGTTCGGACATCGGACCCAACACGGTAACATTAACCGTTACCGATAACTGCGGACATGTTTCGACCTGCGATGCGGTGGTAACAGTTACCGATCCCAATGCACCTGCGCTTACAATCAATGATGTTACAGTAAATGAGTCGGCAGGAACGGCTACATTTAAAGTAATGCTTTCGAATACCCGCGGCTGCGATGTTACTTTTACAGTGAATACATCTGATATTTCTGCGACAGCAGGCAGCGACTATACCCCGTTTAACACGGCGGTGTACACTATCCCGGCAGGATCATCCTTTGTTAATATTACCATCCCGGTACTAAACGATCTTATTGCTGAACCTGCCGAAACCTACAATGT
>CAYNVK010000061.1:0-11931 GCA_964400395.1 uncultured Lentimicrobiaceae bacterium
TGATGCAATCAGGTGCATAAATATACATATCTATCTGATATATAGTTATTTATAACATTTTTCATTATATCTCACCTTATCTTTGCAATGAAATCAGCCGACATACTAACACTGGTTCAACTCTATACCAAGTCCGTATCAAGGCCGCTTTTCGATGATTATTAACCCTTAATACTTTAAACCGATGGCAATTGTTCAAAATCCCATCACTGGCAGAACCCGAAAGAAATTTGGAACTGCAGTTTTCTCAAAACACTATGAGCAAAACACAATGAGAACCCGCCCTATGCAGGTTTCTAACCCCCGAACCGAAGGACAAGTAAAGCAGCGGAGCAAATTTGCTCTCACTGTTGATCTGATCCGACAGGTACTCCCAGTTGTAAATGATGCCTATTCCGGCACATTGAAAAACATGTCTCCTTTTAACAAGATCGTCAGCCTGAACTCAAAAAATGCATTTGTTGAAGGCACTGCCGATATTGACTACACCAAAGTTCAGTTCTGCGATAATGAAGGAAGTTCCGTTCGCAATGTAGAAATGAATTGTGAAGATGATCAGTTGATTACTTTCACCTGGGAACCCGGTACTGAAGTTCAGGCTGAACTCGATGCACCTGTATCAATCATTCTTGTTAACTGTGCTAAGAACAAAGCTATCAATTATCCTGATGCTGCTTTGAGGTCAGAAAGTGCTGCAGGTATTACAGCTCCTGTTGAATGGGTTGGCGATGTCGTAGCAGCATATTTCAACACGATTGACTACTCAACTTCAAACCCAAAGCCTGATGGTTCTGTACCTAAGAAAAGAGTAGTAAAATTCAAAGCCGGTGCTGATTTATCAAAGTCGGTGAAGTAGATTAAACTTACAGAAAGAAAAAACCTGCCTCGATTGAAGCAGGTTTTTTTATTTAGCTTTGAATAAGACTTTCTATTTCAGTATGTTTATTTTCCTTTGTTTGTTCTGTGTTTTCTTAATTCGTTCTGAGTTGTGGTCGCATTTTTGGTCGCATAAATAAAAAAAGAGTTACAAGTAATTTGTAACTCTTTGATTTTGAGGCTCCCCCTTCAGGACTTGAACCTGAGACCCTCTGATTAACAGTCAGATGCTCTAACCAACTGAGCTAAGGAGGAATTTTTGTTTTCCCGGTGTTTTGGGACGGCAAAATTACACAATCAATCGGAATTAACAATATCTTTGCCAAAAAAAATTCAAAATCCTTTAAAATTAATATTATTCCCCCCTTATGAGTACTGTAATTGTTGGAACCGTTGCTTTCGATAAAATTGAAACTCCTTTCGGAAAAACCGATAAAATACTGGGTGGCGCCGCTACCTTTATCAGCCTTACTGCATCACAATTTGCTGATGATGTGCATATTGTAAGTGTTGTTGGAGGCGATTTCCCTGAAGAATATATTAACCTGCTCTCGCAACGTGGTGTAAATACCGATGGCCTGCAGGTAAAACCCGAAGGTAAATCTTTTTATTGGTCGGGCAAGTACCACACCGATATGAATACCCGCGATACGCTGGTAACTGAGCTGAACGTGCTGGCCGATTTTGACCCGTTGCTCCCGCCTAACTGTCTCGATCCCGAATTCGTTGTACTTGGTAATCTTACCCCCAGCGTGCAGATGCGCGTCCTCGACCAGCTTACCAAACGCCCGAAACTCATTGTAATGGACACCATGAACTACTGGATGGATTCGGCCTGGGACGACCTGATGAAGGTTATTGCCCGCGTTGATGTGCTGATGGTAAATGATTCAGAGGCCCGCCAGCTTACCGGCGAATTTTCGCTCGTAAAAGCAGCCCAGAAAATCCTGACCATGGGACCTAAATACCTGGTTATTAAAAAAGGAGAACACGGGGCACTGCTATTTCATAAGGAAAGCATCTTTTTTGCTCCCGCCCTGCCGCTCGAAGAAGTTTTTGATCCGACAGGTGCAGGCGATACTTTTGCCGGCGGTTTTATCGGTCACCTGGCCAGCACTGGCGATATTTCGTTCAATAATATGAAAAATGCCATTATTTACGGATCGGCCATGGCTTCCTTTACCGTCGAAAAATTCGGTACCGAGGGCTTGCTAAACCTTACCAAAGAAGAAATTGAAAACCGGCTCAAACTCTTTGTCGACCTGGTGCAATTTGATATTTCGCTGGTAAACTCCTGATGAAATGATCTGCTGCCACTTATCAAAAAAGCCGGTACAAACCGGCTTTTTTGTTTTATGTATTTCCAAAACCTGATCCTTCCGCCAGGCCTAAATATTTTTTTTTGGCATTGAGTCAACAAGCTCATTGTACCAGGCTTCACCATATTTCCTGATCAGCGAATCTTTCAGAAAAACGTACAGGGGTACATCCTGCTTTTTACCATTGATCAGCGCAGGTTTACAAATATGCCATTCGTGGTAATTAACCGCATCAAAATCGTCGTATTTGCTAAGCCTTACCGGGTACAAATGGCAGGAAATCGGTTTCAGGAACTGAATTTTCCCTTCCTTACACGCCTTTTCAATGGCACAAAAAGCGATGTCGTTTTCGTGGTACACAAAAGCACATTCGCGCCCGTTAACCAAAGGCGTAACAAAGTGCCCGAACATATCATAATCGAAAACGCCGTTTTCTTCCACCTGGGCAATGCCTTCGGCGGTCATGTAGGGTTTTATCTCGTCAAAACAGTCTTCCAGTATGCCTATCTCTTCTTCATCGAGCGGGGCGCCCGCATCGCCGTCAACACAGCACTGCCCTTTACAGGCCGAAAGGTCGCAGGCAAAACATACCTTTCCAAGGTCGTCGGATATCAGGGTTTGATCTATTGCTATCATGCAGCAAAAGTACAGCTTTTTATAAAGTAATCTGAAAAGTAAAGTTGGAACACGAAGCACGTGGAAAGATTAGATGAAACCGTAGGTTCAGATTTCCATTGGGTTGTCAACTTTACCACGTGTCAGCCTTCCCACTTTTCCTTCAAAAGGAAGACTTAGTATGAAAACGTTCCCCACAGTACCATCAACATTTGGGAACTTCAATCTCTCCCCTTCTCCCACTCTCCCACTCTCCCGTTCTCTCCTCTCCCCTCGCCCCCTCATCGCCGAACTTTGCCAATATATATTTTTTGGCTACCTTTGCCTCATGGCACAAAACGAAGAAATTTTCAAAAAAATCATATCCCATGCCAAGGAGTATGGGTTTGTATTCCCCTCGAGCGAAATTTACGACGGGTTAAGCGCAGTATACGATTACGGGCAAAATGGTGTTGAACTGAAAAATAATATCCGCCAGTACTGGTGGAAATCGATGGTTCAGTTTCACGAAAACATTGTAGGTATTGATGCTGCCATTTTTATGCATCCTACCACCTGGAAAGCATCAGGCCATGTGGATGCTTTCAGCGATCCGCTGATTGATAACCGCGATTCGAAAAAACGCTACCGTGCCGATGTGCTGGTGGAAGACCAGATGGCTAAATGGCAGGATAAGATTGATAAGGAAGTTGAAAAAGCAGCCAAACGCTTTGGCGACAGTTTCGATAAAGAACAGTTCCTGGCTACCAACGGCCGTGTACTCGAATACAAGGAAAAAATTGCTGCTACTACCAAACGCTTTTACGGCGCCATGGAGCGTAACGACCTGGCCGATGTAAAAAAACTGATCGAAGATCTTGAAATTGTTTGCCCGGTATCGGGAAGCCGCAACTGGACCGAAGTGCGTCAGTTTAACCTGATGTTCAGCACTTCTATGGGTTCGGTGAGCGAAGATTCAAATCTGATATACCTCCGCCCCGAAACCGCACAGGGAATTTTTGTAAACTACCTGAATGTTCAGAAAACCGGCCGTATGAAAATACCATTTGGTATTGCTCAAACCGGAAAGGCTTTCCGCAACGAAATTGTAGCCCGGCAGTTTATTTTCCGTATGCGCGAATTCGAACAAATGGAAATGCAGTTTTTTGTGCGCCCCGGTACCGAACTCGAATGGTTCGAATACTGGAAGGCTGAGCGCCTGAAATGGCACCTTTCTCTCGGAATTCCTTCAGCCAAGTACCGCTGGCATCCGCACGACAAACTTGCCCATTATGCCAACGCAGCCTGCGATATTGAATTCGAATTCCCGATCGGTTTCAAAGAGCTGGAAGGTATTCACTCGCGTACCGATTTCGATTTAAAAGCACACCAGGAATTCTCGGGTAAAAAAATTCAGTATTTCGATCCCGAACTGAACGAAAATTATGTACCGTATGTAATTGAAACCTCCATCGGTCTCGACCGCACTTTCCTGGCTATGCTCAGCTATGCGTATACTGAGGAAAAACTGGAAGACGGTTCGGAACGTGTTGTACTTCGCCTGCCTGCAGTGTTGGCACCGGTGAAATGTGCTATACTTCCGCTGGTAGCCAAGGACGGACTGCCGGAAAAAGCACGCGAAATTATGGATACGCTGAAATACGACTATATGTGCCAGTACGAGGAAAAAGATTCAATCGGCAAACGCTATCGCCGTCATGATGCCATCGGAACACCCTATTGTATTACTGTTGACCATCAGACACTGGAAGATAACATGGTTACCATCCGCGACCGCGACACCATGAAACAGGAACGTATACCGGTTGAAAAAATCGGCGAACTTGTCCGGAATAAAATAAAAGGCCTGTAAACAGGCCTCTCCCGCGGAAGAAGCCGCTAACATGCAGGCTTTAATCTACCGGGAAACATATTAAAAAAGAAAGGTGCAACGTTTCAGAAACATTGCACCTTTTGCTTTAAAAGGAATTGAAGTATTATTTGCCTGTTGTTGCTGTTGGTTCAACGGCACGGGTTGAAGCAACATGTAATACCAGGTTGCCCATAACTTCAAGAATTTCGATATTCGGGATTTTGATGTCGCTGATACGCAGTGTATCTTCGATATCCATTTTCGAAATATTGAGAACGATTTCTTCCGGCATATGTTCAGCAAGACCTTTTACTTTCATTTTGCGGAATTTCTTGATCAGTTTACCACCGCGCATAACTCCGGGTGAGTTACCTTCGATACGTACCGGCAGGCTAACGATAATAGGTTTGCCAGGAGTTACCTGCAGAAAATCGGCATGCAGGGTAACATCCGAAACCGGGTGGTACTGTACATCCTGTAAGGTTGCTGTAAATTTTTTGCCATCGATATCAAGATCAACCAGGAAAGTGTACGGTGTGAAAATGATGGTTTCGAGGTCTTTGTTGTCGAGGGTAAAATGAAGTTCTTCCTTGCCACCATAGATTACGCAAGGAACCTTGCCGCTGGCGCGGTTCATTTTAGCATCTTTTTTCCCTACGTTCGCGCGAAGCGAACCGCTCATAGATACTGTTTTCATTTGTTTTAAATTTAATTGTTAGTAATGGGTATTATTTGATTTTGAAAAGCGATGAAATAGATTCGTAATTGTGCGCCCTTTTAATGACATCGGCCAGCAGGGTGGCAGTACTCAGAACCTTTATTTTCGGATTTTCTTCCCGCAAGGGTATAGTATCCGTAACTATTAACTCGGTGAATGCCGAATTTACAATACCTTCGAATGCATTGCCCGACAGTATGGGATGGGTACAGAACCCGCGAACGCTGGCTGCGCCTTTATCCATCATAAGCCTGGCAGCTTTGGTAATGGTTCCTCCGGTATCAATAATATCGTCGAACAACAACACATCTTTGCCGTTAACATCGCCAATGAGCGACATGGAATCAACCTTGTTGGCTCTTGACCTTTGTTTGTAGCAAATTACAAAACCTGTATCCAATGCTTTGGCATACGAAGCAGCCCTGCGGGTACCCCCGGTATCGGGCGATGCAAAGATTAAGTTCGGAAGATCGAGTTTTTTAATGTATGGCAAAAAGATAGAAGATGCATACAAATGATCGACCGGAACATCAAAAAATCCCTGTATCTGGTCGGCATGAAGATCGATGGTAATCAGGCGCTGAACACCTGCAGCTGTAAGCAGGTTGGCAATCAGTTTGGCTGTAATCGGAACACGGGGTTTATCCTTGCGATCCTGCCGGGCAAATCCAAAATAAGGAATTACAGCGGTAATCTGCCTGGCCGATGCACGCTTTGCCGCATCAACCATAAGCAGTAGTTCCAGCAGGTTTACTGCCGGCGGAAATGTTGATTGTACAATATAAACATCGTTTCCACGAAGGTTTTCTTCGAAAGAAACGGTAAACTCTCCATCACTGAATTCAGTCACCTGAACTTCACCAAGCTTTACGCCAAAGCTGCGCGCAATGTTTTCGGCAAGGTAACGTGTAGCCCTGCCTGAAAAAATTTTAACTTCATGTGCCATGATCAGTGTGTTTGTTGAAAGGAGCGGCAAAGGTATGAATTTTTTAATTTCTCAAACCTATAATTAAAAGCATTTTTATCTATACGTTTGATTATTAACCTGATAAAATTATATTTTGCAAAAATTGGTAATGAAGCATGGTGAAATGGTGAATAAAAAAAATCGGCCCGAATGATATTGTAAACTATCTTTGAGCCTTTACATAATGCATAGTGTACGCAATAATAGATATTGAAACCACGGGAGGAAATGCCAGCCGCGAACGGATTACGGAAATAGCCATATATGTCCACGACGGTGCACAAGTAATAAAGGAATACTCCACACTCATCAACCCTGAGTGCAAGATGCCTCCTTTTGTTGCCAGGCTTACCGGCATTACCGACGAAATGCTGGTACATGCACCCAGGTTTTTCGAAGTTGCCCGCGATATTGTCGAAATCACCGAAGGCTGCACTTTTGTGGCTCACAATGCTGCTTTCGATTACAGTTTTGTTAAACAGGAGTTCCTGAACCTGGGTTATAAATACAAACGCCCTGTATTATGCACCGTAAAAATGTCGCGAAAGCTGCTACCTGGGCATAAATCATACAGCCTGGGGAATCTGTGTAACAGCCTTGGCATACAGGTAACTTCGCGTCACCGTGCTGCGGGCGATGCCCTTGCCACCGTGAAACTTTTCGAACGATTGCTGTCTGTCGATCCAACCCTGAACCAGATACCCACCGATGGACTGCACCCGGCGCTGGATCGTTCCATATTCAGCCAACTGCCCACAACAGCCGGAGTATACTATTTTCACGACGAAAACGGTAAGTTGATTTATATCGGCAAGAGTAAAAATATCCATGCCCGGGTATTGTCGCATTTTCAGAACAGCAGCACTACCAAGGCTATTGAAATGCGCTCCAATACAGCAAGCATCAGTTACCAGGAAACCGGCAGCGAACTTATTGCGTTGCTGCTCGAATCGGACGAGATAAAAAAACATAAACCTGTGCACAACCGGCTTCAGCGACGTACCATGTATAAATACGGGCTGTATTCCTTTTTTACACAGTCGGGGTACCATGTGATGCAGATTGAAAAAATAAAAAATACCGGAAGACCTCATACCGTATTTGCATCCTTCGACGAGGCCCTGGTGCTGGTGCACGAACTGGTAGCCAAATACGAACTCTGCCAGAAACTATGTGGATTGTACCAGAATCACGGGGCATGTTTTCAACATTCCATCGGGCAGTGTAAAGGTGCCTGCATAGGTACTGAACCGGCCGAAGCCTACAACAAAAGGGTTGCAGCGGCTTTATCGGGATTTCATCACAAATGGTCGGACATGGCTATTCTTGATCATGGACGGAATGAAGATGAGGTATCGGTTGTTTTGATTGAAAACAATGTGTTTGCCGGTTTCGGGTGGATGGACAGGAATGATGCGGTTTCGGACCCGGGCCAGATCAGGGATTCGATTAAGCGATACAGCGACAACCGCGATGTGCAGCAAATCATAAAAGGCTACCTGAAATCGGGCAAAGCCCAGAAAATTATCCGGTTCTAAAGCGGACATATTTTCCCTTTTTGGAACTCTTTTTTAGTGTTTCCGTTTACAGCTGCCCGTTGCCTTTATAAATTATAAACCATTCAATTTTTATAACTCATTATATATCTGAACAATAAAAGAAATATTGTTTAAAACACCACGCCATTTAGGTATAAGTTTACTGCATTCCCAAAATTTTTGCACGATTTTTAATGTTTATAACGCAAATGAGTTGTACTCCATACAACTTTAAGATATTTCTTTTGGCAAAGGGAAACACAGTAACAAGCTGTGACATTTAAACGGCAGGATTCATCTCCTGCCGTTTTTTTATTTTTTCAAATCGAATCAATTGTTAAAGTGGTCAGGTATTAAATTCTACCTTTGAAGCCCGAATTACAAAGCCCTTTCTACTCATGAAGTCCATTTCTGTAACCCGTGTAATCATTGCAGGTATTATGCTGATCCTGTGTTTTACAGTGAAATCGAATGCTCAATCTCTTCCTGAGGCAGGAACACCGGCATCTTTTATCAAGCCTTTAATCGGAACCTTTGGCGAGGGCAATACATATCCCGGTGCCGTAGCTCCTTTTGGCATGATACAGATTTCGCCCGACACCGAGGATGAACTCTGGGAAACCGCTTCCGGTTACGAATACTCTGACAGCTCAATTATTGATTTCAGCCTTACTCATTTCAGCGGTACAGGCATCCCCGACCTTGGCGATATACGGTTTATGCCGCAGATAGGCAAACCCTGGTTTGTTGAAGGTCCAAAATCAAATCCCGATTCCGGATACCGTGCCAGGTATTCGCACACTGACGAATTAGCATCGGCAGGCTATTATTCAGTAAAACTCAAGGACAATAATGTTAGGGTTGAATGCGCTTCGGCGGATCGCTCCGGGTTTCTTCGCTTCACTTTCCCGAAAACCGACAGCGCTTCCATCCTTGTGGATCTGAGTCACAACCTCCGCTGGAACGTGATCTGGTCGAATATCAGGGTGCTTAATGATTCAACCATCTGCGGATACCATATGGTAAATGGCTGGGCAAAAGAACGCTATGTTTATTTCACCGCTGTTTTCTCACGTGCTTTTGATGGATGCAGCATCATCAGTAATGGGAAACGGGTGTTTTATAACGGGTACAGGTTTGCGAGCAAATTTGAGAGTGCCGGCAAAAACCTGCAGTTCCTTGCAAATTTTAAAACAAAACAGGATGAGAAAATCACAGTAAAAGTGGCCATTTCGGCTGTCAGCACCGAAAATGCCACACTGAATATGAATACCGAACTGGCCCACTGGGATTTTGAAAAACTGGTTCAGGAAACAGTTCAGAAATGGAATACTGAACTGGGCAAAGTTCAGGTTGAAGGAACACAGGAACAAAAGGAAACTTTTTATACGGCTTTATACCATGCTTTTCTCACCCCTGTTTTGTACCAGGATGTAAATGGCGAATACCGCGGACTTGATCAAAACACCCGCAAGGCCAATGGATTTAAGAACCACGCCATTTTCTCACTGTGGGATACCTACCGCGCCACTCATCCTCTTTTTTGCCTTTTACAACCTGAGCGGAATGCCAATATGATAAATTCCATGCTGGCTCATTACGATCAGAGTGCTGATCATCTTTTGCCTGTATGGTCGCTGAGCGGCAATGAAACCTGGTGTATGATAGGCTATCATGCTGTACCTGTTATTGTTGATGCTTACCTGAAAGGAATCGAGGGATTTGATGTAAACAGGGCTTATGAGGCTGTTAAAACCACGGCTATGAATCCTGATTACGATAATGTAAAAGCATATGCTTCGCTGGGCTGGGTTCCTTTCGACAAGGAAAATGAGTCGGTATCGAAAACGCTGGAATATGCTTACGATGATTTCTGTGTGGCGCAAATGGCTAAATCGCTTGGGAAAACAGCGGATTACGAATACTTTTTAAAGCGCTCCATGGCCTACAAAAATCTTTTCGATAAATCGACTATGCTGATGCGTGGACGCGACTCCAAAGGCAACTGGCGAACACCTTTCAATTCGCACGAATATGTTCAGGGCGGCGACTTTACCGAAGGCACAAGCTGGCAATATACCTGGTATGTTCCGCAGGACATAAGCGGGCTGATTGGTTTATATGGCGGGAACAAAGGTTTCCTGCAGAAACTGGATTCGCTGTTTACGTTCACCGATAATTCAAGCGCAAATATGGACGACGTACAGGGACGCCTGGGTGAGTACTGGCATGGAAATGAGCCAAGCCATCATATCATTTATCTCTACGATTTTGCCGGTCAGCCATGGAAAGCGCAGGAACTGGTGCATAAAGTGATGAAAACACAGTATGGGAACAAACCCAATTCCCTTTCGGGGAACGACGACTGCGGGCAAATGTCGGCTTGGTACCTTTTTAATGCCATGGGTTTTTACCCGGTTTGCCCGGGTTCAAATTATTATGCATTTGGTAGTCCGGCTTTAAAGAAAGTGGTGATCAGCCTTACTGGAAACAAATCCTTCAGCATTTCGGCCGAAAATTTAACAGAGCAAAATATTTATATCCAGAAAGTTACACTTAATGGAAAAGCCTGGAACAGTCCTTACTTTTCGTACGACGAACTGAAAAGTGGCGGGGAACTTATATTCACCATGGGGCCAAAACCCAATAAGAAATGGGGAACCCAGGTTAATTTAACGGAATTGAATGCCCTAAACGGACAAAAATAACTAGCTTTATCCTATCAGAAATAGTTACCTCAGGTTCTTTATGCCGTTTTCCATGGCTGCCGAAATACGTTGAAAAACCTCATCGAACGTACCCAGTCCGTCAATTTTGATAACGCCATGCAGCTGGTTATATTTCTGAATTACCGGAACTGTTTTGGTTTCGTGTTCCTGCAGGCGCTTTACAATTTTCGCTGTACTGTTATCGTACGGCATGCAGTTGGCAGTCTTGCTGCGCTCGTCGAGGCGGCTGATCAGTTCCAGCGTAGGTACTTCAATTTCTATAATTTTCGAAATCGAAGATCCATATTTCTTAAGCAATCCATCGAGGATATACGACTGTACCAGCGTTCGCGGAAATCCCTTAAAGATAAACCCTTTAACCCCGGTGGAATTAGCCAGTTTTTTCTCAATGAGCTGAACCACGATTTCGTCGGGTACCAGTTGCCCGTTTTCATACAGATCAGTTATTTTACGGCCTGTTTCGGTATTGGCAGCAATTTCCTGTTCGAGCATGGCGCCGGTGGCCACATACTCAAGCCCGAAAGCCTTGGCCAGCGCTTTGCCCTGCGACCCGCGCCCCGAACCCGGGTAGCCGAAAAGCACAATGTTGAACAAGCTTTTACTCAGCTCGTGGTTAATGATCTTTGTGATTGAGAGGTTAACATTCTCAATGGTGTCGATGCCATTCACTTCCACGTAAATGCCTTTGTCGCGGTAAAACTGCAAAACCGGCAATGTTTTTTCGTTGTATTCCTTCAATCGGTTTCGGATCACCTTTTCGTTATCGTCGCTCCTGCCCGAGGTTTTCCCCCGGTTCAACAGCCTGGCCACCGATTCTTCTTCGGGAACGGTAAGGCTAATCAGGCAATTTAACGATGTGTTCAGTTTCAGCATCAGCCCTTCGAGTATGTATGCCTGTATGTAGGTACGCGGGAACCCATCGAAAAGAAACCCGTTGGAATCGGGGTTATCGGTAATGGTTTTTTCAATAATCTGAACTATGATTTCATCCGATACCAGGCCTCCTGAAGCAATGCTGCTCTGGGCCTCCATACCCAGACGGGTTTTTTCGGCAATTTCCTTCCGCAGCAGGTCGCCGGTCGAAATGTAAAAAAGGTTATACTTATTGATCAGAAACTCCGACTGTGTTCCCTTTCCTGCGCCGGGAGGGCCAAATAATGCGATATTTAACATAAAGAACCAGGGATTATATTGGTGTTACACTTGTTGAGTTAACCGTTTACACACTTGCAGCCTGCATCACATATCCATTCAAAGCTACAAAAAAAAACTGCTCCCGTGTTGGAAGCAGTTTATAAAAATATTTTGTTCAATTTC
>CAYNVK010000062.1:0-2824 GCA_964400395.1 uncultured Lentimicrobiaceae bacterium
ACGAAGTTGCATTAATTCAGCAACATGATGCCTGCATGATGGTTAACGCGATTTCTGAGCCCGGGAATTGCCTGTTGATATGCCAGCGTATTCGTGCTTTGCCGGTAAGGGAATAGCTTAATTGATAAATATCAGGTGCCGCCTTATTCTTCCTATTATTATTATTTATACATTAGCAGAGAATTTAAATATTACTGTGGTTATGAAAGACATAGTTGTAGCTATCGATTTTTCAAAAGGTTCGTTGCATGCGCTTGAGTATGCAATTGAACTTGCTAACCTCACACATGCCAATGTTACCATGGTGTGGGTTGACAATGTCAGCAGTAATGAAACTGCTTATGCCAGTGAGTCGAAGGAATTGCGTAACGAGGCTAAAGGCAATTTTGACGAGGTAATTGCGACCTATAAGGATAAGCTTGTGCATGGCAAATTTATCACGAAAGTTCGCAAAGGGCGTGTTTACCAGGAGCTAGCCAACTATGTGAAACAAAATGATTGTTGCCTGCTGGTGGTTGGAACCCATGGTACTTCGGGTTTCGAAGAATTCTGGATAGGTTCCGATGCATTCCGTATTGTTTCCAGCATTTCGGCGCCGGTTATCACAGTGAAGTACAATTATGAAATAGAACGGGGATACCGTAAAATCCTGCTTCCGGTATACCATACGGCTCAAACCCTTCAAAAAGTGTCCTATGCTGCCGACCTGGCTAAGGCTACCGGAGCTGATATCAATATCCTCGCGCTGAATTCGAGCGGCATAAAATCAATGGAACGCGTGGTTGATGCCAATGTGGCCAAGGTAAAAAAACACCTCGAGGAAAAAGGTATTAATTATATTGCCGACAGCGTTAACAGTAAGAATATAAGCGCCGACATTATTGAGCATGCACGCGAAATTGATGCTGACCTGATTACTATTATGACGGATATACAGGACCAGGCAAGTTCTATACTGCTTGGGCCCATTGCCCAGCAACTGATTAATTATTCGCCGGTTCCCGTGTTAAGTATACATCCTAAAGACAGTTCTACACTGTAATTGACTGAAAAATGTTCAGAATTGTAATTCTTGTTGTGGCCATGCTCCTGATGCTCAATCGCGAAGGAATGGCACAAACCCTTTCGCCTGCCAGCGGCCAGGTTACAACCGTGCAGGACGAAAAGCTAAACCAGCTCACAGAACAATACCGTAAAATGAGCCAGAACAATCCGGAGGTGGATGGTTACAGGGTTCAGATTTTTTTCGATTCGGGAAGTAACTCCAAAAACAAAGCGGCTGGTATTAAGGAAGCTTTCGAAACCGCTTACCCCGATGTTAAATCGTATCTTTCGTACAAGGAGCCCTATTACCGGGTAAGGGTGGGCAACTTTCGCACACTCACTGAGGCCGTTGGTTTTCAGAAAAAAATCTCAACCGAATATCCCAATTCATTCCCGGTAAAAGATTTAATTGTACAATAAAAGCATGACCGGCTGTAAGTATTCTGTCAGCCGGCGTGTACGTGAGCTATATGAAAATACAGCATTACCTTTTCAGCTGAAAAATATAAGCTGTATACATACTTGAAAACCAAAAATAACGTTACTTTTAACAATAGATTAAATTAACTTGTTTCGCCTTTCGGATTTCTCTATTTTAGCCTGCCCAATTTCTATCAACCTGTAATATAGTTAGTATATGGCCAATATTATTGCTGCAATCGATTTCTCCGACTGTTCAGTAAATGCGCTTGAACATGCTGTGTCTATTGCTTCGCGTGGTTCTCTGGATGTTCACATGGTGTGGGTTAATAATCCGAGCGTTACAAAAACCACAATCTATTCCGACTCGTCCTCAGGTTTGGTAGATGAAATAAAAAGTCAATTTCAAAAACTGATTGATAAGTACAGCCCCGAGCTTCCGGATTCAACCATTGATTACGCTATCCGCGAGGGTAAAATTTATCGCGAAATTATTGATGAAGCCAAAGAAATGGAAAGCCTGTGTATCATCATGGGCACACATGGCATTTCGGGCTTTGAGCAATTCTGGATCGGCAGCAATGCCAATAAATTAATATCGGTATCTCCCTGCCCAGTTATCACCCTGCGCACGGGTGTTGATGCCAAAACCGAAATGAGGGTAATTTTACTCCCGGTCGACAGTACGCTCGATACCCGGCAAAAAGTACCCTTTACGGCTTACCTGGCCCACCTTTTCGATTCCGAAATTTATGTGCTCTCCATTTACGCCTCCAAATATAAAAGCATACAAAAGCGGGTCGATTTATATACCGACCAGGTATGTACTTACCTCGAAGATGAAGGCATAAAATACCATCGCGATGTGTTGAGCTGCGATAACCTCACTACCGGTACCATCGATTATGCCAAACGTATCAGGGCTAACCTTATCAGCATTATGACTGAACAGGAAACCAGTCCCTTTAACCTGCTGGTGGGCCCTTATGCCCAGCAAATGGTTAACAACTCGCCATACCCTGTGCTAAGCATCAATCCTTTCGATACCATGCAGATGTCGACCCGATAAATGAATATGAAAAAATAAAAAAAGCTCCGCGAAGGAGCTTTTTTTATGCCTGGTGCAGGCTTTTAATGTTGGAGGATTAATTCCTGTCGATGCAATTCAGGTCGGTGAAAGCTTCTTTAACCCTGCTGATCAGTGTTTTCTGGCCTTCGTTGAGCCATTTGCGCGGATCGTAATATTTCTTATTGGGTTTGTCTTCGCCTTCCGGGTTGCCGATTTGGCCCTGCAGGTATCCTTCGTTTTTCTTGTAAAACTCCATGATGCCTTTCCAGGTAGCCCATTGTGTATCGGTAT
>CAYNVK010000062.1:2834-11858 GCA_964400395.1 uncultured Lentimicrobiaceae bacterium
GATGTTCATTTTAACTACGCCATACGAAATAGCTTCGCGGATCTCTTCCTGGGTTGAACCCGAACCACCATGGAATACAAAATTGAGCGGCTGCGGGGCAGTGTTGAATTTCTTTTCAACGTATTTCTGCGAATTGTTGAGGATTACAGGCTGCAGTTTTACATTACCCGGTTTGTAAACTCCATGCACGTTACCAAACGAAGCAGCAATGGTAAATTTATCACTAACTTTCATCAGTTCTTCGTAAGCATAGGCTACATCTTCGGGCTGTGTGTACAGTTTCGAACTGTCGACACCTGAGTTGTCAACGCCGTCTTCTTCGCCACCGGTAACGCCGAGCTCTATTTCGAGGGTCATGCCCATTTTGCTCATGCGGGTGAGGAATTTTTTACAAATTTCGAGGTTCTCCTGTAACGACTCTTCCGAAAGGTCGAGCATATGTGAGCTGAAAAGCGGTTTCCCGGTTTCGGCAAAGTGTTTTTCGCCGGCGGTGAGTAAACCGTCAATCCAGGGTAAAAGTTTCTTGGCGGCATGGTCAGTATGCACAATAACCGGTACTCCGTACATTTCGGCCATGGCGTGTATATGTTTTGCGCCTGAAACAGCACCTGCTATGGCTGCTTTCTCGCCATCGTTACTCAGGAATTTTCCTGCATAAAAATGTGCTCCGCCATTCGAAAACTGAATGATTACCGGCGAGTTAACTTCTTTTGCTGCCTGCAAAATCGCATTTATTGAATCGGTGCCAACCACGTTTACTGCCGGAAGGGCAAAATTATTCTGTTTGGCAATGCGAAAAATTTCCTGAACGCCGTCGCCGGTAACAACACCGGGGGCAACTTTTTGTAACACTTTATCTGACATATTATTATGAATTATTGTGTGATATTTTATTGATTTACAAAGATACATCATTTTATACTTAGCTGTTTTACAAAAACTTAAAATTAAGCGTTCCGCTGATAGGAAAATTTGTCATTTTTCACTGTCAAAATGTAAGAATCCAGCGTCAGGATGTCACCGGTTGTGTGATTTAAGTTGCAGATAAATGTGCAGTAAATCAATAAGATAGAAATTTTGAATTCATTTTTTGTAATCTGGTATTTTTTTTGAAAAGCGGTGATTCGAAAAGTTCACTCACACTAAACAAATAAAAAAAAGGAGGTTATTATGTCACTCATCAAAAGAGACAGTTATTTGCCCACCTGGTCAAATCTCTTTAATGATTTCCTGAACCGTGACTGGTATGATTGGTCGAACCAGAATTTTTCGCTCACCAACACCACTATACCGTCAGTAAACATTAAAGAATCAGAGAACGGGTTCGAAGTCGAAATGGCAGCACCGGGCATGAAAAAGGAAGATTTTAATCTCGAAATCCACAACAATGTGCTGACCATTTCATCCGAAAAACAAACCGAAAATAAAACGGAAGACGACAAAAATGTTACCCGCCGCGAATTCAGTTACCAGTCCTTCAGCAGGTCGTTCACCATGCCTGTGATTGTTGATACGGATAAGATTTCGGCTGCTTATGAAAATGGAATTCTCCGGGTTAACATCCCCAAAAAGGAGGAAGCAAAGCCAAAGCCTATGAAACAGATCAAAGTTTCGTAAACGTAAAACAGCCGGAAACACTCCGGCTGTTTTTTGTTTTAAACGCATGGGCCTTAAAGTAGCTCCTACTTTTTATCAATTACCAGGATAACAGCACCCCTGGCCGGTACTTTTACTTTGATGCCATTGGTTGTGGCTGACGAATAAGCTTTTAGAGAAGCATATTCGGCAGGCCCACCGGCAACGCCTGATGGTCCCGATCCGTTTACAATTACTTTTCTCGAAAATTCTCCATTGTCGGTGTCGCCTTCGAGGGAATACCAGTAAAACCGGTTTCCGGTGCGGAAATTCTTAGTTTTTACCGATGCTGTAATTGCTCCTGCTCCAGGATTTACTATGGTTACATTTAACTGCCCCGAACTATAAGTGGATGCAAATACATACAAGCTGCTTGTTGTGGTGGCTGATACAAGCCTGTCGCCAAGCATTTTTTGAAAATAATACAGATAGTAAAAACTTGGCCTAGGGCTCCATTTAGAAACTCCGGGCTCGTCGCCAGGGCTAAAAAGTCCGTGATCATTTCCATTTTGCCAGCCATTTATCAGGTCCCAGCGTGTAGCCAAACCATAGTTGTTTTTAAGCAGTTCGCCTAATACCGTTATCGCAAAACCACCGCTTACATTCGAAACCTGTTGCATTGCGCCTGTGGCAAACATGTTCCATTCGTCGAGCACAACAGGTTTAATTGCGCATCCATTGGCTTGTAAGGTATTCTTTACATAATCCATCATGGTTTTGGGCACGGTTGCTGCAGCCTGGTATATTTGGGTTGCCGTGGAGTTTGTATTGTAAGGCGTGAAGTAATTGTGCACCACATAAAAGTCGGCTTTGTCGCCACAGCCTGGCATCATGCCGGCATTCCAGGTTTTCAAACAGGTGGTTTGCCACGATTCGGTAGCGGCAGCTTCAACAGCAACAGCTCCGATCTTGATTTTTGCACCGATTTCGTTGGCGGCTTTTTGCATGGAATCGACAAATACCTTAAAATGCCTGGCATATAAAGCCCCGGTAAGATATTCAGGTTGCCCGTCCTGGTTTGCCGATTTATCAATCCGGTAACCCCATTCCCACGAACCGAAATTTTCGTTTCCGATTTCCCACAATTCTGTTCTTCCTTTGTCGTAGCGCACCCAATCGGCTGCCAGATGTGCTGCTGCCGCAACAGGATCGGGACCGGTTCCATATCGTGCATACCCGTAGTTCACGGTGATGAGTCCTTTACAATGGGTTTGCCCAAGCATGGTGTAATAATTGTCGAGTGAACAAATCCAGTTATAGTCGGTCATGCCGTAGGAGTACCCGGGTGCCACCTTGTTGCCATCAGCATTCATGAGTTGAGCCGGAGCATCGGAAGGATTTTGGTCTTGTTTGGCGTTCCAGAAATATGCATCGCTGGAACTCCCTCCCGGAAAACGGAGAATATGCGGGTTTAAATTTTTAATGGGGTCAATGAACTGCGGGTTTCCGGCTACAGGTCCTGACCACCATACCTCGTTATGTCCGAATACTGAAACTGGGATTTTAGTGAGGATGGCCGAAGCATCTACGTTAATGGTTGCTCCTGTAGCTGTAGGGATTGCAGTTTCGCTGTATGCCGGGGCTGTGAATGATTTGCCTTGCCAGTCGTCGAGAAAAAAACCTATGGTAGCTGCCGTTGCAGGATCAACACCGGGAACAACGGTAGTGTCTTCAACAATAACCGGAGGTTTTGGATCATCGGTGGTTTTTTTGCACGAACAGAATATGCTTAGAAAAATCAGCGATGTTGTTATCAATAGATTTTGGGTAGGGATACGCATAGGTTATTTGATGATTTTGTGAATTTGGGATTCACTTATTGGTTTTTTAATTGTTGAAACACTTTTGGCTTATCGAACAGCAGTATCCGGATCAGGCGGACCAGATTTTAATCTGCAATTCTTTTAATAAGCTCCAGGCACATGCGGCCGTTGTGATACGGGCATTTCCAAAATCCGGCCTTATCGTCTTCTTTGTTTTCGGAACCATCAGGCTTGATACTCCAGAACCATTCGCCGTTCATTTTATCAACCAGGTTTTGCTGTATGTATCCAAAGTTGTTCATGGCTGTATGCAGGTATTTTAAGTCGCCGGTAAGTTCGTATGCGTTGTAAAACCCTACTACGGCTTCGGCTTGCGGCCACCAATGTCGTTCGAAATCGCAATGCCCGGTTAAATTGTTTTTTTCATACATCAGGCTTCCGTCTTTTTGTAAACCCTGCATGCTGGCATCTGCTATGTTGAGGCAAATTGTCTTCACCCTGGCCAGAAGTGCATCGTCCTTGAGTTCCAGCGCAGCTTCATAAAGCAGCCATGAGCTTTCGATGTCGTGACCATAGGATGTAATCGCTGATTTGCATGTCCAGTTTTCGTCGAAAAACAGGTTGAGATGCCAGCTTTTATTATCCACAATTTTATCAAGAAATATTTCAACCAGGTTCCTGAGCTGCTCAGCCAGACGATCATCTTTCCATATCCTGTAAAGGTTGGTGTATGCTTCGAGTATATGCAGGTGGGTGTTCATGGTTTTTTTCTCGTTAGCGTCTTTTTCGCTCAGGCGCATATCCTCCAGGGGCTTCCAGTCGCGGCTGCAGGCTTCAAAATAACCATTTGAAATGGGATCGAAACTGTATTTTTCTATCAACAGGAAAAGCGCTTTGGCCGCATCAAGGCTTTGGGTGTCGCTTGTTGCCTGGTAGTACTCAGCCAGCGCGTAAATAAAAAATGCCTGTGAGTAAATCTGCTTTTTTGCATCCTGTGTATTGCCCAGATAGTCGACACTCCAAAAGGTGCCTTGAAAATCAGGATCGAAAAAATGTGTAAAAATATAATCTCTTGCAGATGTAGCAGTTGCCAGGTAATCCGGATTTTTAAAAGTACGATAAGCGGATGAAAATGTCCATAGAATGCGGGCATTCAGAATTCCACCTTTATCAGCCCCGGGAACAAGTTGGCCGTCGCCTCTGATCTGGCCATAGAAACCTCCATGCAAATTGTCCTTCATCCTATTCATCCAAAAGGGAAGAATATTATGAGTCAATTCAGCAGTAAGCTGGTCTTTGAGAGCTAATGGATTGTATTTCAAAAGGGAATGTTTTATGAATTTTTTTAGCCGGTTTATTGCGTTTTGGCAAGTTCCCGTTTCAGGTTGAGTTGTTCCGAGATTTCTTTTACTTTTTTATCAGAAAGCGGGTAGAACAACATGCCTGCGAATGCCAGTACACAGCAAGCGGCCGGCATAAGGCTGATCATCATGTGTTCGCCAAAAATGGTTTGAGCGCTTTGCTCAACAGCTTCGGGCGCATATTTGAACATTGCCAGTATCCAGCCACTCATGGCCGAACCTAAGGCCCAGCCTAATTTCTGCGACATGGACGAGGAGGAAAAAATCAACCCGGTTGCACGCCGGCCGGTTAATAATTCCTGGTGATCAACAATATCAGCAAACATCGACCACAATAACGGCAGCACATAACCAGCGAAAACGGAAATCATGAATTGAAAAATCAATATCCAGGTTATGTTATTCGGGATAAAATAAAATCCTGTGCTTAACGCTCCGGCTATTAAAACTGCAATCATATAGGTTCGTTTTTTGCCATACCTGGCTGATAGTGAGGGCGCAGCCATTACTCCGATTAAGTTGGCAGCCTGGCCTACCAGGAAATAGATGGTAGTAATGTCCCAGCCGGTTCCTTCCATCCGATAGTTTACTTTAACATAATCGCGGAAAAAGTAGATAGCAACACTATCGCGCACAGCATTAAAAAGTAAAGCAGCAAGACCGGTGGCAACCAATATCCACCAGGGCGCATTGTGAAACAGGTTTTTCAAATCATTTCTGACAGAGACATTTTCTTCACTCTCAATTTGTGTTACCCTTTCTTTAGTCCAGCTGAAACACAGCAAAAATAAGATCACACAAATCATCCCGATTGATCCGACGCCCATTACCCATCCCACAGGAGAGGTGCTAACGGTGGAGTCAGCAGCCGCAGTTGTATTCGCTATGTTATCAGCACCAAATGCTTTTGAGAAAAAGTCGATGAAAGGTTGTAACAACATAAATGTTACAAAACTGCCAATGAAGGCAAACGACATGCGGTACGAGGAAAGGGAATTTCTTTCTTTTGGATCGGACGAAATAGCTCCCAGGAGCGAAGCATAAGGAACGTTGATCAGTGAATACACTATCATCATCAACGAATAGGTGATGTAGGCGTAAACTATCTTACCTGTTTGCCCGAAATCGGGGGCAAAAAAGGTAACGGCGCCCATTACCGCGAAAGGCAGCGCAAACCACAATATATAAGGCCTGTATTTGCCATAGCGACTTTTGGTACGATCGCTGATAATGCCGACAAAAACATCAAAAAATGAATCCTACAACCGGGCAACCAGGAACATTGTGCCGGCTGCAGCTGCTGTAATACCCAGAACATCGGTATAAAAAAACAAGGAATACATTCCGAAGATCTTCCAAAACATCGAGGAAGCAGCATCTCCTAAGCCATAACCAATTTTCTCCCTGAGACTGATTTTTTCTGTAATCATCGTTTGCGCTTATTTTTTCAAATGTAATTATTTCGTGCCACGTATGTTCGGTTGTGTGCAACAGATTTTCGGTTATACTTGCGTGACCTGCTGATTTTTGTCGAAGCCATTGATTTCGGCTAATCCTTTTTCAGCCATATATTCCTGATTTTTTTCAATGAGCTTGCGCAAGGTTCCTACCGATGTGGCCGTCCGGAATCCGTCAGCCGGTGTGTTGAAACAGTAATCCGTAAGCCTGGCAATACTTGTTGTGGCCACATGCATGCGGGTATCAGACGATGCATAATAAATATAAACAGTTCCGTCGTCGTCAGCTATCCAGCCATTGGAGAAAAGTACATTGGATACATCACCAATCCGTTCTATGCCTTCGGGAGCCATAAAATAACCGGCAGGTTGGGCAATGATACGTGTGGGGTCTTCGAGTGAAGTGATGAACATATACAGCACATACCTTAATCCGGCCGCGCAGCCCCTTACTCCATGTGCCAGGTGAAGCCAGCCCTGGGGAGTTTTGAGCGGATGTGGCCCCTGGCCGTTTTTCAGTTCCTTGATGGTGTGGTAATTACGGCTGTCGATAATTATTTCATCTTTTGCCTCGGCTTTTGTGATATCATCAACTAAAGCCCATCCAATTCCCCCGCCCGAGCCGGCATCAATAAAACCATCCTGGGGCCTGGTGTACAGGGCATATTTGCCGTTAACAAATTCCGGGTGAAGCACAACATTTCGCTGCTGGCTTTTCGATTTCAGGTCGGGCAGCCGCTCCCAGTGCTCAAGGTCGTGGGTTCGTGCAATGCCGGTTGATGCAACGGCCGAACTCAAATCGGTTTTAGGCGCATTTTTATCTTTGCGTTCGGTACAAAAAAGACCATAAATCCAGCCGTCCTCGTGCCGGGTAAGCCTCATGTCGTAAACATTGGTGTCGGGATCTTCGTTTTCGGGCAGAGCCACGGGAAAATCGCGGAAGCGAAAATTGTCGATGCCGTTATTGCTTTCGGCTATGGCAAAAAATGATTTCCGATCGTAGCCCTCAACGCGGGCAACCAACACATATTTGTTGTTAAATTTAATAGCGCCGGCATTAAAAACGGCGTTCACTCCAATGCGCTCAAGCAGCAATGGATTAGTAGCCGGGTTAAGATCGTACCGCCAGAAAAGCGGGGTATGCGCCGCAGTAAGAACAGGGAACTGGTATCTGTCGTAAATGCCGTTCCCCAAAGGGTTGCGGTTGTTACGCCTGTTGATCAGCAATTCGTGTTCTTCGGTGAGTAATTGAAGTCGTTGTTTGAATGTAGCATCCATTTCTGTCAGCATTAATATTTTTAACTATTTGTAAATGTGTATTTTTTCCAGATCCCTGAGGAATAATGTTTCCCTGAGATCGTATAATTTCCTGAAATCGTTTTCACTTATTTGTCCGGGATATGGCACATAGTAATGGTTTGGCCTGTTGGCTGCATTTCGCCAGAATAAAGCATAGGAAACCGGCAGGTCTTTCACCGCAGGATAAAATGTTTTGGTCCACCATTCGGCATCAGGAATTTGCTCATACCCAAGCTCGGTAATTGCTGCAATTTTCTGGTTTGCAGTTGCAAATTCAAGCAGCGTTTTAAGCCTGCTGTTCAGGGTTTTTATGAAATCTGCATTTGATTGTCCGGCACTCTGATAGTAATCGAATCCGACAATATCAACAAATTTGTCTCCCGGATATCGATCGGCAAACTCACTGGTTGTCGTGAAGTCGCCTCCTGTTGAGAATGCATATACAAGGTTGTGGAGTTTTTTGGTTTCGGTAAGATAGGTAAAGGTAAATTGCCATAATCTGCTGAATTCATCAGCAGTACAAAGTGATTTTCCCCACCAGAACCAACTTCCTGATTGCTCGTGAAATGGCCTGAAAATTACCGGGATGAGTTCGCCTTTTTCATTCTTTAGGGAGGATAAAAATGCAGCAACCCGATCGAGCCAGGCGATGTACACTGCCTTGGTTTCTCCTTCGGAAAGGATGCTCTTAACTACATCGTTCCGGCTTATATCCCATGCATTGCTCCCGGTTAGCGGATTATTCAGGTGCCAGCTGAAAGTATTAATGCCGCCCATGGAATATACTTCTATCGCGTATTTCCTCATATCCGCAAAGGGTACGGAATCAAGATTTACCGATGCTCCGTTTTCAATTCCACCTAAATCCCAGCCGAAAACAGCAGGGTAATCGCCACAAACGCTGTATACATCCGACTTGCTTGCCGGGGCTTTCCAGCCTTTTCCGTAAGCCAGGTCGTCCTGATGACCAATCATGATTCCTTTACCGGAAAGCGCTTTCATGTTGGCCAGCAGTTTTATGGTTGCTGAAGTAGCTTTTTGATCTGCAGTAAATGCCCTGAGATTGTCCTGGCTTTTACAGGCCGTGGCAAACAGGAAAGTAAATAAAAGCAGGAAGTTCACCGACTTCATAGGGTTCATTTTTTAAGTAATGCGTTCAGTTTTTGATTGTAGCTGGCAATAACTGTAATAGTTGAATCGGTATTGAAAACTGAATTCAGGCCCTGTTCTTCATTGGGCGGATCGCCGAGGTAGTTATCACCTTTTACCCAAAACAGGTGTGCCGGCCTGCCTTCGCCGGCAAATCCCCAAAAATTACAACCTGCAAGCACATCTTTTCGTTTACAGTGGTCTGTCACTTTTTCGAAAGCATTGGTATAATACTTGTCGCGGCAGCTCGTCCTTTCGTCGAGCGTATAACCATGAAAATCGCGGGGTAGCCCGAACTCTTCGAGTACAATTGGTTTACCCAACCGCCTGGCAACGGCAATTTGGTCGTCGATGTATTTG
>CAYNVK010000063.1:0-11783 GCA_964400395.1 uncultured Lentimicrobiaceae bacterium
TCAGGGGTTTCGTTGCCCGAATTCATCCGCCCCATTACCAGGTCTTTTTCTGTTTCCAGTTCATGGATCTGCTTTTCGAGCGTTTCGAAATCTTTAAGCTGTTTATAAGTTGGCTTTGAGGAAACCTTCTTTTCCTTTACCACGGTTTTTTCTTCCCTGAGCTGCTTGTTGTTTCGCTGCACGAGTTTCTGTTCCCTGATCCGCCACTGGTAATAATCAGTGTAATTGCCGTAAAAATCCTTTATTTTTCCTTCACCCTCAAATACAAACACATGATCGCAAAGTTTGTCGAGTAAAAACCTGTCGTGCGAAACAATAAGAACACAGCCTGCAAAATCCTGAAGGAATTCCTCCAGTACCTGTAGCGTGTAAATGTCGAGGTCGTTGGTAGGTTCGTCGAGGATAAGGAAGTTGGGATTTCGGATCAGCTGAAGCAAAAGATAAAGCCTTCGGCGTTCGCCCCCGCTTAATGCGCTGAAATAAGCCTGCTGAACAGGGTAAGAAAAATCGAAATGTTGCAGAAACTGCGACGCCGACATACTTCCTTTTTCGAGCTTTATTTCTTCGGCTACTTCTTTTACAATATCAATTACGCGTTTGTCCTCGTTCAGCACCAGCCCGTTCTGGGTGTAATAACTCATCACCACGGTTTGTCCGACTGATATTTTGCCTTTGTCGGGCGCCAGCCGACCGGCTACCAGGTTCAGGAATGTTGATTTGCCGGTACCGTTGAGCCCTACAATTCCGATTTTTTCGCCTCTCTTAAAAATATAGGAAATGTCATCAACAGCTTTAAAATCACCGAAACTCTTGCTGAGGTGTTCAATTTCAATGATTTTGCCTCCCAGGCGGTTGGCGTTTACTCCAAATTTTATGCTTCTGTCGTCGTTTTTAAATTTTGCCCTGGTTTCCAGGTCGTCGAAAGCCGAAATACGGGCTTTCGATTTTGTGCCCCTGGCTTTGGGCATCCTGCGAATCCACTCCAGCTCGGTGCGGTAAAGGTTTTTGGCTTTCTCCGTCGACATTTCTTCAGCCTGTTGCCTGGCTTCCTTTTTCTCCAGGTAATAACTGTAATTGCCCTTATAAGCAAATATCGAATTCTGATCCATCTCGAGGATGACATCGCAAACGTTATCGAGGAAATAGCGATCGTGCGTAACCAGCAGCAGGCTTAAGGCTTCGCGCGAAAGGTAATCTTCGAGCCATTCAATCATCTCGAAATCGAGGTGGTTGGTAGGCTCATCCATCAGCAGAAGATCGGGCGAATCGAGTAAGGTACGGGCCAGCGCTATTTTTTTTCGCTGCCCGCCCGACAGCTTGCTTACAGGTTGCGATAAATCGTTAATGGCAAACTGACCCAGGATTTCGCGGGCACGGGTTTCGTAGTCCCATGCGCCTGAGGCATCCATTTCGGATATGCTGTGATTCAGCAGGTTGTCACTCTCAGTGCCGGGGTTATGTTTAACCTGGTCGAGGGCGAATTCATAATCGTGGATAACCTTCATCAGGCTGGTGCCGGTCGAGAAAATGGTATCGAGGATGGTCTTGGTTTCATCCAGTTTCGGATTCTGCTGCAGGTAACCGATACGCAGGTCTTTTCGGGTGATAATATTGCCTGAATCGGGAGCCTCAAGGCCGGCCAGTATATGCATAAGCGAACTCTTCCCGGTGCCGTTGCGGGCAATGAGGGCTACCTTTTGCCCTTTATCGATACTGAAACTGATATTACGGAAAAGTACTTTTTCGCCGTAGGCTTTGGATAAATTATCAACCTGGAGGTAGTTCAATGTTATAGTGTATTAAGAAGTGACTTGCCTGCAAAAGTAGCAAGAATCGGGCAATAAACCTTGTGCTGTGCTTATTGCATTGGTAGTGGTAACGCCCGGTAATGGCAAAAAAAAAGCTTCCTTGCGGAAGCTTTCGTAGAAGTTCAATGCTGATTTATTGCATCTTAACATTGATTGCCTTAGGACCGCGGCGATCTTCAACAACTTCAAAACTAACGAGATCGTCGTCTTTAATTTTGTCGATCAGGCCGGTAACGTGTACAAAAACTTCTTTTTGTGTTTCATCATCAACAATAAAGCCGAATCCTTTTTGCTGATTAAAAAATTTTACTTTTCCAGTAGACATTTGTAATGGGTATTAGTAATTATTTGATTGATAGTTGAACACAAAAATAAGATAATATCTGAATATTTAATACTTTTTAACAAGAAAATTTTAAAAATCTGAAAATCAGTAATATAAAAATGACATTTATTGTGTTTGTACTTTAATAAAACTCAAAGAGGGGAAAAAAAATGAAAAAATATTCCTGAAAAGCGCTTATTTATCAGTGTACCCCATCAACCATTCTGTGATTTTTCGGGCGTCATCAGCAGTATTTCCGCAGTAAATGTAATCGGGCTGAAACCCAATACAAACTTTTGGCCTGCCCGGATCGCCAAAAATTGCACATTTTAAATCATCGGTAAGCTGTACGCACCGCACTCCGGCAGGTTTACCTTCGGGCATTCCCGGTATCGGCGAACTGATGGATGGGTATATACAACAAGCTCCGCAACCGGTACGACATTCCATTTCTGATAAAATTGGGGTTAAATAATACTGCATATAGCAGTAAAGGAAAGAGCCAAAAACCGGGTAATTAGTTTCCCGGTCTTTGGCTCCGACTGGTTAATTTGAACTCATCACCGGTAATTTCGGCCCGGCAGCCAGTAAGCGCTTGCCTTCCTCGTTATCAGTGTATTTCTCGAAATTATCTATAAATCGTTTTGCAAGGTCGTTGGCTTTCTGGTCCCATTCCTTTGGGTCAGCATAAGTATCGCGTGGATCGAGAACGGCAGGGTTCACGCCATGGAGCTGGGTAGGGGCTTCGAGGTTAAAAACCGGTATTGTTTTAGTTGGGGCATGATCAATCGATCCATCGAGGATGGCATCAATAATTGCCCTTGTATCTTTAATAGAGATACGTTTTCCGGTGCCATTCCAACCGGTATTTACCAGGTAAGCTTTTGCTCCAACGGCATCCATCCGTTTCACCAGTTCCACGGCATATTTGGTTGGATGCAACGAAAGGAATGCATTGCCGAAACAAGCTGAAAACGTAGGCTGGGGCGAAGTTACACCACGTTCGGTACCTGCCAGTTTAGCAGTAAATCCTGAGAGGAAATGGTACTTGGTTTGGTCGGGAGTAAGTAATGAAACCGGAGGCAATACACCAAATGCATCGGCAGTAAGGAAAATTACCTTGCTGGCATGTCCGCCTTTCGAAACCGGTTTAACAATATTTTCGATGTGGTAAATAGGGTAGGATACCCTGGTATTTTCTGTTTTTGAACAATCTGTAAAATCAACGGAGCCATCCTCGTTTACAGTCACATTTTCGAGCAATGCATCACGACGTATGGCGTGGTAAATATCAGGTTCGTTTTCTTCGCTCAGGTTGATACATTTCGCATAACATCCGCCTTCGAAATTAAACACACCGGCATCGTCCCAACCATGCTCATCATCACCTATTAACTGCCGGTGCGGATCAGCGGAAAGCGTGGTTTTGCCGGTTCCAGAAAGACCGAAGAAGATGGCTACATCACCGTCCTTGCCCATATTTGCGGAGCAATGCATCGATGCAATTCCGCGTAAGGGCAGGTAGTAGTTCATCATGGAGAAAATACCTTTTTTCATTTCGCCTCCGTACCAAGAACCACCAATAAGCTGCATACGCTCGGTAAGGTTGAAAGCGATAAAATTCTCAGAATTTAATCCTTGTTCCTTCCAGTTGGGATTGGTGGTTTTTGAGGCATTCTGAACCACGAAATCGGGCACGAAATTAACCAGTTCTTCATCCGAAGGGCGGATAAACATATTTTTAACGAAGTGTGCCTGCCAGGCAACTTCCATAATAAAACGCACTTTGAGCCTGGTGTCGGGGTTGGCACCACAATAGGCGTCAGTGATGTACAGCTTTTTGCCTGAAAGCTCGCTCTGGGCAATCGACTTCAGGTGATTCCATATTTCGGGCGACATAGGTTTGTTGTCGTTTTTCCCTATTGTCGACCACCAAACGGTGTTTTCGGAAATCGAATCACGAACGATATATTTATCCTTGGGTGACCGACCCGTAAAGATACCGGTATCGACATTAACTGCTCCAAGCTTGGAAAGTTTTCCGCGTTCAAATCCTTCGAGCGAAGGATCCATTTCGTGCTTAAAAAGTTCTTCGTACGAAAGGTTGTAATACACTTCATTGACCCCTTTTATTCCATATTGCTCCAGGTCAATATGAATTCCGGGCCGGTTTAAAGCAATTGCCATAAAACTGAATTTAAATGATTGGGATGTGATTGGTTGGGTTGGGAGATTATTCTGTATAATTAATAGGCATGCATATTTTTAATGAAATGGTCGGACAAATATATAAAAAAAGCTATTTGAAAAGTTTTAAACCCGTGTTTATTAATTAAGTAGCAAAAAAAAATCAGCCTCAGTTTTATGCAGCTGATAAACAGGGGTATGCGCTTGCGACTTGTTTGAGTTTTACTTCTTTTTATGCCGAGCATTAAAGGTTTTATCGCCTTTGGTTTTGGGTTTCTTGTATTTCAGCGCCAATTCCCTTTTATAGGAACCTCCTTTGTTGGTCTTCTTATTTTTTTCTTTCTTCTCGTGAAAGCCCGGTAAAAGCACTGGTTTTTTCTTTTCGTTACGGAAAGGGTTTTTTATCAGCCCGGTGCGTTCCCGTTCTTCGGGGGTTTTCTGGTTCGAAATTTCGACCTCTTCGGGGAAATCTGTGGGGGGAATTTCCCTGGACATCAACGCTTCAATCCGCTCTTTGGCCGGCTGTTCGTGCTCGGTATAAAACAGTATCGATTTGCCCTGTTGTTCTGCTCTTCCGGTTCGCCCGATACGGTGAATATAGTTTTCGGGGAAATTGGGCGTATCAAAATTTATAACATGCGTTACCTTATCCAGGTCGAGGCC
Source organism: uncultured Lentimicrobiaceae bacterium (assembly GCA_964400395.1). Taxonomy (GTDB): domain Bacteria; phylum Bacteroidota; class Bacteroidia; order Bacteroidales; family UBA4417; genus UBA4417. The sequence continues at coordinate 4,984 of CAYNVK010000063.1, forward strand.
GCGCGCCATAATATCGGTGGTTACCAAAATCCGGACTTTACCCTCGTCGAAGTCGTTTATGGTTTTAAACCGGTAATTCTGTGTTTTATTGGAATGAATGATCCCGATATCGGCAATATTTTTTGCCTGCAATGCTGCAAACACGCGGTCGGAGTTGGCCTTGCCTGATACAAACACAAGTACTTTCCGGTATTCGCTTTTATCGGTAGTGAGGTGGGCCAGCAGGTTTACCTTGGTATAAAAGTTAAAGACCTCGTAACTCGACTGGTCGATGGTATCGAGCGGAGTACCACTGGGCGCGATTGAAATTTTGGCAGGTGTTACAAAGTCGTGGTCAATTAATTCGGCTACTTCATCAGTCATGGTGGCCGAAAACATAATGTTTTGCCTGCGCGATTGGAGTAGTTCAAAAATGTTTGTAAGCTGAAACCGGAATCCCAGGTCGAGCATAACATCTACTTCGTCAATCACCAGTTTGTTGATCCCTTTGAGCTGTAAAGCACCGCTGAGTGCAAGATCGTAGAGCCTTCCCGGGGTAGCCACCAGCAGGTCAGCTCCTTGTGCAACACGCTGTTTCTGGGTATTAATGTTCACGCCCCCGTAAACGCCAAGTATGCGGATATTCATATATCGGGCAATACTTTCGGCCATTTCAACAACCTGCAAAACCAGTTCGCGGGTCGGCACCAAAACCAGGATACGCGGGTTCAGCTGTTTCGAAAACTTCAGGTTCTGCAACAACGGAAGCAGGTAGGCCATGGTTTTACCGGTACCGGTCTGGGCAATGCCAACCACATCTTTTCCCGACAATATCACGGAAAATGCTTCAGCCTGGATAGGGGTGGGCCTTTCGAAACCAATTTCGGTAATGGCATTAGCAAGTGGTTTCGTAAGGTTAAAATTTTCGAAAGTATTCATAAGTCGAAGCAATGCATTAAAGTAAGCGTGAACGGCATTTGTTGCCTTTTATTCGTATTACTGAGTTTACGTCAATCCTTAAAATTCCGGATGGCATCAGAAGGTCACTTTTTTAACGTATCCCTAACTGTTCAGTAAACAGATAATCGCCTCAAAGGTACGACTTTCGACCCATATACCATCATGAAACCGGGCGCATAACTTCAAGCCTTATAGTTTTAATGCCGGTCATAAAAAAAAGAACCCGGGCACCAGGCCCGGGTATGCGCTTTTTATGCTGGTAAATGAGGTATGATATTATTTCGCAAACCTGCGAATAACAGGCTGATATCCTGTAATATTAATCCGCAACATGTAAATGCCTTTGCTGAGGTTGCCGGTTTCGACCTGTAATAGGTTATTGCTTTGGAGCAGTGTTTTACCGGCATGAATAACGCGCCCCTGCATATCGATTATTTCTATTTCGGCAGTTTTTGATAATGGCAGGTTCAAGCGGATATTCAAAAAGTCGTTTGCCGGGTTAGGATAGGGATTGCCGGCGAGTATGCCGGGCTTATTGTTGTTGCTTATACCCAGGGTAATAATCGCCTCAGCATTCATGGCGAAATTAATATTTACCAGCGATTCATTCTCTGTGAGGTTTATATCGGCAGTAGCGGTTGTTTTACCTGCCATTTCTGCGTGGAGGCTGTAGTTACCCAATTCAAGGTTATTGAATTCATAATACCCTTTACTATCTGTAAATGTATACGCCACAGGCTCATTGGCATGGTTGAAGAGTACTACTTCTACATTGGCCGCCGGAATGCTGATTGGAGATTTTATCTGGCCTTCCCAGTTAATAAATCCCGAAATAGTGGCCGTTCCATTCGTTCCGGGTTCCATAACCGACGATACCAGCTGTATAGGGTACCAGGCTTCCGGTTCACCGGCTTTTACAACAGTCGCATTAAACCATGACAATGAATTCGGGTAATAGGTAGGCATATATTTGAAAAATCCGTCCGATCCGGGAGTAAGCATTGCATACACATAATAATCACCATCAGGAACTTTGCTGAAACTGTAATTCCCGGCCGAATCAGTAATGGCCTGATCGTAATATGAGTTATCGGCACCAATAAGCCATACCAGGCCCTTGCTGGCCGGGTTATTACCAGCCATCACAACTCCGGGTATATTGAAGTCGCCGGTTTGCTTTCCGTAAAAAATATCCATGCAAAACACATCCTTGCAATTGGTTTTTGAATCCCAAACGGTAAGGCAAACATTATAGATGCCCGGGCTGGCATAGGTATGCACGGGATTTGGTTCGTCCGAAACCGTCCCGTCGCCAAACGACCAGAACTGGTTGCCGAATCCAGGTGAGGAAGTATTTATAAAACTGTAAGCATCGCCGGCAGTATTTTGAACCAGGTAAGCGCTGAATGATGCTTTGCAGTCATTTTGAATCATATTTACCCAGATTTCCTGGCATGTTTTATCCTGGCATTGATTCAGGCTGTCGCTGATCAGCAAGCAGGCGATATATATACCCGGTTTTGTGTAACTATGCAACGGGTTTGCTTCGTTCGATTTCGTGCCATCGCCAAAATCCCAGGTTGCGAATGTAGAATTGCTTTTCGAAATGTTTTCGAAACGGAAGCTATATCCTGATGAATCGGGAATAGCACGCATTTCAGCCTGGCAAAATATATTATTACCCGGGTAAACCGGCTGGCAACTCATGCTTTTACATTCCTTTATTCCGGCAGAATCGCTTGTTTTTGTGAGGGTTGTGAGGCATACATTATAAACCATTTCAGCATTAGTACTTCTATAAGTATGAGTCACCTGCTGCCCGGTGGCACTTTCGCCATCGCCAAAATTCCAGTAATACGTTGCGGGCTGGTTGGCAGCGTTAATTTTTCCGGTAAAGGTGTAGGTGACGTTATCAACCAAAGCAATTTCGAAATGATTGCTGCATGGTTCAGGAATATTTAAAAACACATCCTGGCACGAGGTCGATTTACATACTGTTCCGTCGGCTGAAAACTTTTGGGTTGTAAGACATACTTTGTAATTGGAACTGTTGCCGGCAAAAATATGCCATGCTTTTTGCCCGGTGGCGTTTGTTCCATCACCAAAATCCCATTGCCAGTCATTTGCCGCATTATCTTCGGTCCAACCAACAAATGTATACCCCAACCCGGTGGAATCGGCCTGGTAAAAGAAAGCGTTTTGGCAGGGCGATGGCCTGTATATTTTTACTTCCTGGCATGAAACAGCGGAGCAGGAGTTCCCGTCGGCAGCTAAGTCGGTATAGCTGAGGCAAACTTTATATACAGTGTTGGAATCCTGAAACAAATGGGAAACTTTCGGCCCGGTAGCCGTGGTTCCGTCGCCGAAATCCCATGTAAAAGAATCGGCAATATTGTGATTCGGGAATGCTTCAAATATTATTTTTGCTCCTGACGAATCGCCGGGGTACCACGAAAAAGCTGCGTTGCAGGGCTCAGGACCCGGATTCCCAATATTTACCAGCATGCAAAAACTGCTGTTGCACCCGCTATCAGCGCTGCTGATAAACAGGCAAACCTTGTATAAGCCAGGCTTTGTGAATTTATGAATCGGATTTTGATCGGATGACGAACCTCCATCGCCAAAATCCCAGGCATAATTTATTTTGGCTGAACCCGGGAGGTAACGGCTGCCATCGTAAAATGCGATTTCGAGTGGATTACCCGGATTGGGTGAAAATTTAAAAAGGGCCTCACATTTGGTATCGGTATTGCCACAGATACTCAGGTTAATCACTTCCTCCAGTTTGCCCGGACGGATATATCCAACTCCCATCACGTTTGCCCCGCGGCAATCGAATGTATAGGCTAGGATTTTCGATTGGTCAAGGCTCGGCGAATAAAGTAAAGTGTCAGTATATTCGCCGTTGGCATCGGTAAGCACTTTGTTTAAATGACTGAAATTCGGCAGGCTATCCATGGAAATGATCACCGCTTGCCCGGCCACAGGCGCACCTGTTTCCTGGTAAGTAATTTTACCATGAATTTTGAACACAGGTTGCTGCGCCATTGCACCTGCAACCCAAATTGTGAGAATCAGCGAAAGGAATATTTTTTTCATGGTGTAACTGCGGCTTTAGGAATAATCAGGATGAGAACGTCATCAGTATAGGTACAAAATTACAGCCAAAAGTTGCATAACCGACCTTGAATCGAAGAAAAATACCTGATTAAGTATTTCATTTTCAGTCGGAAAATGCATGTCGAGCCTCGTTTTACTGATTCCTGAACATGCTGAGAACAGGAAGTAAAACATTGTAATAACACACCTGCCGGTGAGTTGTTTTGGGGAGCAACCGAAAGAGATTAAACCATGAAAGCGGTGAACGCCAGGTTTGCCAGCAGTGTAAACATTACAGTGAACAAAAACATAAACCCGAGTAAAAAATATTTTACGATGGTTTTTTTCCAGCTTTGCCCGTATAATTTTTTCATGGCCAGCAACAGGTACAGAAAAATCCATAAAGTAGCCAGGGCAGTAAAGGTGCTGATGCCAAAAATGGCATCAAGTATATACTGGCTTACGATGAGCAACAGGAAAATAAGGCTGAAGTAGTGCAGACTCAGGATTGCATGATCCACATAATAAAACTGTTTGTGGCGTATGTACAGTAATTTGAGCAGCAGTGCAAAAACCGGCAACAGGAAAAATAACATCTTGGGGATATTGTGCAGGAATACTTCAATAAGCTTATTTAAGAATTCCCGCTGATTTTTGGCACCTTCGAGGTTAATTTTTAAGATTCGCATGGTAACGATTCGCCTTAAAAATCCATCCCGTTTATCTTTCTTGAGAGTTTCCTGTGAGGCTTTGTATTGCTCAGGCGATATTTTGTTTGCAAGCATCGAATCGAGCCTGGCATCGCTCGAATGAAAATCGAGGCCAAATCTTCGACTGGAATCTTTGCCAGGTGTAAATTGCGCTGTATCAATTTGTAAAGCTGAAATTGCAGACCCTGTAGCCTGGTTTTTATCCGAAACTGAATCAGCGTTTGCAGCAGAAATTACTTTATCAGATTTATTTCCGGCTACCTGAATTGTATCCTGCTTCAAGGCCAGATCACTTTGCGTGTCAGCATTTTCTGATTCATGTAAATTAGTGAAGGTAAAAAACAGGAAGAAATATACAAAACTGCTGAACAGGTATAGCCTGATGGGGTGAAACTGGCTACGCTGACGTCCTTCGTTATAGCTTTTGGTTAATTTGCCCGGTAAAAATATCAGCGGAAGCACAGTTTTAAAAAACCTGGAATCGAAGTGAAGGAAATCGCTGGCAAATTCATACACAAGTTCCCCGAAGGATTCCTTATGGTCGTGGTATCGCTGGCCGCAAAAATGGCAGTAATCGCCTTCAATCTCTGTTTCACAGTTTTTACAGCGCGCAGTGGTTATTTCTTCCATGTGTTGCTTTTTTTTCGAAATTTCAGATATCCTTCTCAATTTCTTTGTGGGCATAGGTCAACAGTTGATTTTAGAATCAGCAGAAATTCTTCTGGCAAGCTTTTGCCAGCTTCCGGTTATCAGAAAACTTTCATCCATATATCCTACCAACGTTTCAAACCGTTTGTAAGGGATTGCAAATGAAATCGTTCCTGCTTTTATATATGGACGTGCCGAGATATCGAACATGCCCAGGATACAGTCGGGATTTTCCATCATGTTTTCCTGCATGGGGTATTGGATAATTGATCCGCAACCTGCACTGAAGGGCGTTTTAACACCATAAAGATCTGTACGGTCGTAATTGGCAAGCGTAAATAAACCAGCCAGAACATCGGGTGGTGCAAAGAAAAGTATCACTTCCGGCTGGTCTGATTCATCCAGTTTTTCGAATGGTTTGGCTATCAGCCATGTTGCCGGTGCTTTAACGGATGGGGTATGCTTCAAAAGTTCGAGCACCGTGTCCGGATCTTTTTTATAGCGTTCGCCTTCCATTTTTCCTTCAATACCATACGAAAGGAAGTATTCGAATCCCGGCCTCAGCGAATCAGCATAGCCGCAATACCGCAATCCGCCGCCACAACCCAGGTTTGATTGATTAAACGCCAGGGCTTTGCCTCCAAAGACCTTCGAAATATCAGCTATCATACACCGGTGCCCCGCTGATTTTGAGGCAGGTTCGGCCTGGTGCAGATCATCACTGTAAAAGAGTGCAACCGGCAAAGGAGCCTGGTTAAAATATGAATTCCATTTTTCAATAAAACTTTGTTTTAACGATTTATTCATAGTCACAGTGCTTACCGGGTTTCCGGGGAATAATAGATTAAATCAGATGGCAACAGAATTTTCAAATTTACGATGAAACTTTATGCAACGGTTGCAGTTTCAGGCATGAATTTTTGCATTTAGGGAAAAAATATTGACATGGCTAAAATTGGCGACGAAAAAATACACCTATATGTTTCGACAAAGCTTGTGTATACCAATAGGTAATAATTTTAACGTCACGAGGCTGTAAATAGTGGCGGTTTGGGTGGTTGTCTGCTGTAAACTAATCCACCTCAGGCGGACGGGTTGCGATCTTTCAATTATGTACTTCACCCTCCATTTTTTTTGCTTTTGTCACCGCAGGTGTTTCTACTTCAAACAATGTCTTTTTTTGAAAGTAATTATTAATATATTCTAACTCCTCTTCGGTCCACTCAAACCAATTTCTTACTCCAATTTTTGCAACTATTCTGCCATTGTCTTTAATTATTAATGCATTCATTATACTACCAAGCCCAAAAACAGCTCTCTTATATTCAGTCGAATAATTTGCATATTTCACTTTAATTTCATTTTTATGTAGAAATTGGAATTGTTTAATATAGACAACTCTTT
>CAYNVK010000064.1:0-11762 GCA_964400395.1 uncultured Lentimicrobiaceae bacterium
GAATTGCCGGTTATCAGCAACCAATCGTTCGCAGTTGCCGAAAATACAGCCAACGGCACACTGGCAGGCACAGTTGCTGCCTCCGATCCCGATGCAGGCCAAACCAAAACTTTTTCCATCGTTTCGGGTAACACAAATGGGGCTTTTGCCATCAATGCTACAACAGGTGCTATCACAGTAGCTAATTCAGCTGCATTAAATTATTATACAAATCCAACTTTTTCAATCGGAGTAAAGGTATCGGATAATGGAGTACCTGGCATGTCACAAACAGCCACTATTACAATAACTATACAACCCGGAATCAACCAGCCACCTGTGATCAGCGATCAGTCATTCTCAGTTAGTCAGAATGCGCCGACCGGCACATCGGTAGGCCAGATTAAAGCTACTGATCCAAATATTGGTCAATCGCTTGTATATTCCATAGTTTCGGGGAACTCCGATGGTGTATTTTCAATTAACTCTTCAACAGGTGAGATTACGGTCTCCAATTTAACAGTACTGAAATCAAAGTCAGTTCTGGCGGTTAATTTTATAGTCCAGGTTCAGGATAATGGCTCAGGAAACTTAAGTAGCCAGGCTAATGTTACAGTTGCATTTACTGATGTAAATCAAGCTCCCGTAATTAACAATCAATCCTTCTCTATTGCTGAAAATGCACCCAACGGGGCAACAGTTGCAACTGTACTGGCTTCGGACAATGATGCTGATCAAACTAAAACGTTTTCAATAATCTCAGGCAATCTGAACAATGCTTTCGCAATAAATTCAGCTACCGGGGTTTTGTCCGTTAACAATTCAACAGCTCTGAATTTCGAGACCATCCCTACGTTTTCATTAATTGTGAAAGTGCAGGATAATGGCATTGGTAATTTGAGTAGTCAGGCTACTATAACAATTTTGGTTGGAGATGTAAACGAAGTACCAGTTATCAGCAACCAGTCGTTTTTAATTGCAGAAAATTCAGTCGCAGGAACGATTGTTGGAACTACAATTGCAACTGATCCTGATGCAGGTCAAAGTAAGATATTCTCCATTCTTTCAGGAAACACGAACAATACTTTTGCCATAAATTCATCGTCAGGTATAATCAGCGTTGTCAATCCTGCTGGCCTGGATTTCGAATTAAATCCTATGTTTAACATAACTGTGAAAGTTGAGGATAATGGACCTTCATTTTTGAGTAACCAGGCTACTATTTCAATTTCTGTTAAAGATGTGAATGAAGCACCGGTGATCGCAGATCAGACTTTTTCAGTTCCAGAAAATTCTGTTTCCGGAACCCTTGTTGGTAACATCGTGGCAACAGACAATGATGCTTTACAGGCAAAATCCTTCTCAATAGTATCGGGAAATACAAACAATGCATTTACTATTAACTCAACTACCGGAGCTTTATCAGTGGCCAGTTCAACAGCTTTAAACTTTGAAATGCAGCCCTCCTATGTTCTGAAAATAAAAGTTCAGGATAATGGTGCTGGAGCGCTGAGCAGTCAGGCAAATATTACTGTAATGCTCACTGATGTGAACGAACCTCCGGTTATGGACAACCAGGTGATAAGTGTATCAAAAAACTCAAAACCGGGCACTTCTCTCGGGTACCTCAAAGCTTCAGATCCCGATTATGGACAGGTAATAAAATACAAGATTAAAGGTGGAAATGAAAGTCAGACTTTTGCACTTGACTCATTAACAGGCCAACTGAGTTTAGTTGACACCATTAAATACTTAAAAAGCAGCAGTCCACTCACAACATTAATGGTTAGCGCACAGGATGATGGACCTAACTCGTTATCAACCTTATCATTTGTTATAATAACTATTGATCAGGCTACGGGGGAGATTACGCAAATTGACGGGCTTCTGAGTGACCAGGATGTTAATATTTACCCAAATCCAACTTCGGATGTTTTAAACATTGATTTTGGAAAAGTGGTGAACCAACCTGTTAAAGTCAGTATTATGAATATGAATGGACAGGTGGTTTATTCAAATGAAACCGAAAACCAGGATAAACTTAGTGTGAACCTCGAAAACCAAAAACCGGGTGCATATATCACACGTATAAGTTTAAATGGACAGGATATCAGAAGAAAGGTAATTGTACAACAATAAATATAAGCTAAACAAATAAAAAAAGGCTGGAAAGTGAATTAACACTTTCCAGCCTTTTTACATTCTGTTTTACAGAATACTTAAAACTCAGATTTCGATAAGTACAGCTTGATATTTTTCAGGAAATCGTCTTCAAAATTTATCAGTCAGATGATTCTCCTTAACTCACCTTCACACAAGGCAGAGCTTCATGTTACCAATTTTTGAGATTCTATGCATCCTTAACTATCCTTAAATTATGAAGCACACTTGTATCCGGATGAATAGGCTCATGGATAAATAATTTGTAAAGGATTTGAGTAGAAAGTATCCCTGAAATTGCCATTTGATCAATTTCAGATACATTTTCATTATTTTTGATTTTAGCGATTAACGTATGTACCTTAACCGGATCAAACAACCCGAATGCATTTATTGATTCAACTGATAATAAATTTTCAATATACGACGGTGCAACTGCATTAAAAAAGCTACTTGCTATAGGTGCACGGTACGCTTGTTTAGGACGTTTGGTTATTAATTCCGGAATTTTACCAACACTCATTTTCTTCAGGAGAAATTTCTCATTCAGGCAGTTTAACTTAAACCGATCAGGCAACTTTGAACAGTATTCTATAACCCGGTAATCAAGAAATGGATATCTGCCTTCAACGGAATTACCCATGGCCATTCTATCGCCCTGCGATGACAGCAAATACCCCGACATGAAAATTGTCGACTCAAGATACTGTGATTGAGCAAGGTGACTCCATGATTCAAAATCTTTCGGCAGGTTCGAATATACCTTTACTAACGGGTTATAATCCTTTAAAGAAGCGGTTAGTTCTTTCGAAAAATAGGTCCTGATCCTTGTAGTATTGTGCCAACGCAAAATATGTGAATACAAGGGATCGCTGGTTTCATTTAACTTGTAACCGAAAAACATTTTTAAAGCCATTATATTAGAGTCCTTCATCATTGGGAGATAAGGATATAACTTGGATAAAAGTTTTGGCCTGGAAGTTGAATGAGGCTCATTGGCCCAGAATCTTCTGATCTTGGCTTCTTTAAAAATATTATATCCGGCTAACATCTCATCGGCACCTTCGCCTGTAATTACCACTTTGATATTGCTCTCTCTTACTTTCTTCGAGAGCAGGTACATGGGTGTTGGCGAAGTTCTGAGAATCGGAAATTCAGTATGCCAGATAGTTTTTTCGAATTGGTCTGCAATATCATCAGCCGTACACTCAATGGCCGAATGATTGGTATCAAAATACCTGGAGCACTCGAGCTGATAAGCAGTTTCATCAAAGGCTTTATCTTTAAACCCGATTGAAAATGTATTCAACACGCCAGGATCAATCTCATGAATGAGTGCCGTTGTCACACTCGAATCGAGGCCACCGCTTAAGTATGCACCAACAGGCACATCGGCCCTGAGTCGTATACGCACTGCATCTTTCAGCAGGTCTGCAAACTCATCCACTTTTTGTGCAAAATGATTTGAACCGGTATCGGGCTGCTGAGAGAATTCCATTCTCCAATATTGCTCAACCTTAACATTCCCTTTTTTCACCAACATATGGTGTCCGGGCGGTAGTTCATTTATTCCCTTGAAAGGAGTTGATGGTGTGATGGTCGTCCAGAAGGTAAAAACCTGCTCTAGGCTTTCAAAGTCTAAAGCTCTCTCTACCTTATCGAGCGTGAATATTCCTTTTATTTCAGAACAGAACGCGAATGAGCCATTTTGGAGCCAATAAAACAAAGGCCTTATCCCTACCCTATCGCGAGCCAGAAATAGCTCTTCCTTTTCCTTATCCCATATACAGAATGCAAACTGCCCGTTGAAATATTTAAGGCAGTCAGGCCCATACAAGGCATACATCTGCACTACAACTTCTGTATCACTGGTGGTCTTAAATTTAACGCCTTTATTTTCAAGCAACTGGCGTAATTCAGGATAGTTAAAAACTTCTCCATTATACACAATCCAGTAATTACCGGATTCATCCGATAAGGGTTGCTGTCCGGTTGAGAGATCGACAATACTCAGTCTTACACTGCCAAGAGCAACCTGATGACCGAGATAGATACCTGATTCATCCGGTCCCCTGTAGTTAATAGCAGAAAGCATCCGCTTGAGGTTGTCCTCATACGAATGCACACCTGATGATTGATAATTTAATAATCCCGCAATTCCACACATGGAACACTAATTAAGTTTACTTTCTACAAATCTGCTGATGGCATCGATCGACTCAAAGTTATCTTCAAGTAATTCCGAATCCTTTGCTTTTATCGCAAATGTTTCTTCAATGAAATTTATCAGGGAAATAAAACCCATCGAATCAAAAACCCCTTCACTGAAAATCAAAGTTTCATCTTTTACTTGTTCTGCAGGGGCAAAAGTGGTTTCAAGGATAAATTGTCTGATTTTTTCTTTAACCGCAACTAAATTTTCCATAAAATTCGTATTGTTTTTTGTTTTATGTTTGTTTTCTATCAGTAACTAATTAATTAACAAATTACTATACCGGCTTTTGATGCGATAGGAAATAAATTACCTATAAATTTGTTGATATCTACCATGTGGCGTTTATCTCGTTTAATCAACACCTTTAAAAAGGCATCTATTTATAATTACCGGTCAACAGGGTTTTCGATCCGTTATTTTCGATAACATCAACTATACGTTGGCAAAACAAGGGAGCTGCTTTTTGGGCAAAATCCTCGTTCGGGTGCGAATTATCAGGGGATGTTGCATATTCAGGTTTTAAATACAATTCTCCTTCAGTTTCTAATTCGTAAAAATCCCACAAATAGATATTATCATTTTCGGTATCCCAGGTGGTCCGAAGCCAATCCGTAAATTCTTTTGCGAGTCGGGCATTGGTTTCCGATAAACGCGATTTTACCATCACAGCCCCGGTCCACACAATAAACTTTGTATCAGGGAACTGCAGCATTTTCTGCTTCAGTGCCATGTACTGAAGTTTATAGTTTTCAATTGATTTTTTGGATGAATTTATATCAGCATTTGCTGAATCTGAAATTAGCCCTGAAACCGGATAACAATGTTTGAAGATAATTACGTTATAATCCTTTGTAAGCATCTCCAACGTAGGTTCATTCATAAAGGCCTTATCGCCTGCATGCTTAACCCAAATATTATAATAATCGTAAGGATAGTTTTCCCAGCCATAAGGTTCCATTTTGGGGAAAATCTGTTCTGAAATGCTATACGAAGTCCCTTTTGATTTATTGTAGGCTTTAAACCACTTCGGCACTGCGTAATCTTCGCCAATTTTAATTCCTTTTACCTCCAGCGTTTTTGTGTTGCCTTTCCAAATATTATAGCCGGTGCTGTGATGCAGAAATAAAATTTTAACTTCATCTGCCTTTTTTGATTTATGGCCAGCACATTGCACCATTAACAATATTGATAAGATGGAAGAACCCAAAATGTATCCGTAACGTAAAATCCTCATAATGAATGTTTTTTATGATTTTCTCTGACAAGCCACTATTATTGATGAATCAGTATTCGACTTCGTTGGAAGCGTAAACTTTGCCTGATATCATTGAATAACAATTTTTCCAGTAATTGGTTAAATGCATAAAATCAGAATGAAAAGAAAATTACAGTACGTTATAAAGATTCTTTTACCGAAATGATTGATTTATCAGAACCTCATATATTCAAAGGGAAGCAATTCAGGATGGACATAATTTGCAAACCATATTGCTGCTATCAATCCGACATATCCAATCCATTGCAGCCATACAGGTTGGTTTAAGAAAATCGATAATACATTCGTGCCTTTCTCATTGTACATTTCTGAGATAAAGATCAGGATAAAAAACAGCAACGAAAGCCCGAAGACTATTTTGTTGGAAATGATCAATGAGGCGTTAGCTGAACCAGTGCTGAAGTTGAATAGGTGACTTAAAATATACCAGGACTCCGAAATTGAGGGGGAGAAAAAGAATACCATCGAAACACAAACAAACACAAAAACAATGATCCGGCTGATAGCATTTACCATACTTTTCGGATAACCCGATGCAACCTTTAACCTGTATTTCTTTGTGAAAAATTCATATACGATTGCAATTCCCTGTAATAATCCCAGCACAACAAAGGTCCAGTTAGCGGCATGCCATATCCCGATAACAAAAAAAGTTAAAAATACTCCGCTTACAACAGCCAGGTTATTATATTTCCTGTATTTAACTATAAAAGGGTTGTAAATAAAATCAGTACACCACGACGAAAGGGAAATATGCCAGCGACGCCAGTATTCAGAAATATTACGTGCTAAAAACGGGCGGTTAAAATTATCGATAAGATTAATTCCCAATATTTTAGCTGAACCAAGCGCCATATCAGTATAGCCCGAAAACTCCATGTATATATACATTGTCTGCAAAAAGAAAACAATGATTAGTGAAATCCCGGTAAAACTATAAACATCACTATACATTTGACGTACAGGCAAATATAACACTGATGCTATCGCAATCTTTTTGAATGCGCCCCACAAAAATAATCTCAAGCCTTCATAAATATTGGATTTTTTAAATTCTCCCATATTCTTCAACTGTGGGAAGAAATGATTAGACCTCTCAACCGGTCCTGAAAAAAATTTTGGAAAAAAGACTAATAACGTAACAAAATTCAGATAATCCGGCTCTGCCTTATCACTTCCCCGGTTTACCCTGATTAAATAGCCTAACGCCTGGAATGTATAATACGAAATCCCCAACGGGATTATAATTCCGTTTACAGCCCAGGGCGAACCTACTGATAGCACGGACAAAAATGCATCAATTCCTGATTTAAATATTATGAAGTATTTAAAAAACGACAAAAATCCAATATCCAGCACAATAGCTGTCCAGAAAATTTTTCGGCGAAGTGCTGCGTTGGACTTGTTTTTCTCAATCAGTATTCCCCAAAAATAGTTTATTGTGGAGAAAAGAAAAGCATAAATGGCAACTTCCCAGGAGATAAATGCTATGAAACCTAAGCTGGCTGCAAACAATATAAAAGACCTGTATTTGAAATCAGCCAGGTAAAATACTGACGCAACTACCGACAGGAAACCAAGATAAATAACCAGATAGTATAACATATATGAACTGCGGATTTGCTATTGATTGAAGTTAGTTGAATTAGAGTTGAATTAATTTGAGGATGAACAATTAATCCTAATTTAAAATGATGTGCCTTGCATATATCATAATAAACTGATGATTATAAGCACATGAAACTATTTTAGGTCTTCTTTACTTTTTTCCCAGAAGCATTGAAGGGCAAAGTAGTTTCGAATGAAATAATTTTAGGCATTTTATTAATAGAAAGCCTTGATGCACAATATTTCCTGATTACTTCTTCCGAAAGCACTTCTTTATCAAGCTCATTTATGAAAATAGTTGCTTTAATTGCTTCGCCTAATAACTCATCGGGAATAGCCTCGATAGAACAGGCAATTACGCCCGGATAGGTAACAATAACTTCTTCTATTTCCTGAGGACTTATTCTTACACCTCCAACTTTAATAATTTCCTTCTTTCGGCTCTGAATGAAGATAAAACCATCATCATCAACCGTGGCAAGATCACCGGTATAAAGCCACCCGTTTCTGATGGCTTTAGCAGTATCGTCAGGCTCATTAAGGTATCCCAGCATAATATTGTCCCCTTTGGCAATTATTTCGCCGGTTTCACCGGGTTTAACCTGCTCACCATGTTCGTCAACTACCCGCAGAATAACCCCTGGTATTCCTTTACCAATGGAACCAACTTTTGCAGAAAGTTTATCCGGAGGAAGGAACGAAAGCCTGGCAGTAGCCTCGGTTTGTCCATACATCACGTAAAAATCAATATCAGGAAATGTATCAACAAATTCCTTGATAAAAGTTACATGCAACTTTCCTCCTGCCTGGGTCACATACCGGAGTGATGGAAAACTGCTGGTCTTAAAATCACGGGTTTTCCTTAATAAAATCTGGTAATGGCTTGGCACTCCGGCAAATCCAGTGCATTTATATTTATTGATGTCATTTAAAACGGATCCGATAAATATAAAATTGTTATTCATAACGATTGATCCGCCTACTTTGAGGTGGGTATGTAACAACGATAACCCGTAACAATAATAAAACGGTAAAACCACTTCAATGGTATCGGCCTGGGTAAGTTGGAGATATTCAATGATTGAACCGGTATTTGCAATTATGTTCTTGTGGGTAATAAGAACTCCCTTCTGCTCCCCGGTTGAACCGGAAGTAAAAATGATCTCGGCTAACCTGTTTTCATCAAAGTCGTTTGTGTTCTCAGCCAGAACATCCTCCAGTGATTCTGCTGATTGTATAAATTCATCATCCAGGATTTGAAACCCGAAGCTGCGGAATCTCTCTTTGTATCTTTTGCTGACAAATGCGTGGCTTACATCCGTTTTTCCTAATATTTGCTTTAAATTATCATCTTCGATAACAGGATTCAGCGGCACAGCAATATTCCCTGATTTGAGTATTGCCAGGTAAGCCACTATTTGAAAGATTGAATTTTCACCCAGAATGATAATCTGGTTATTTTCTCCCAATAGCGCGTTTAACCTGATTGAAACTTTAGAACATATTTCGTTCAGTTTTGTAAACGAAATATGATTATGTGTTCCCAACACAAAATCCTTTTCCAGTGAACCGGACTCCGCAAAAAGATAATCGAAAACATTCATATCTGGTAAAACTATACTGTTTTATAAAAAATGGGAGTTGAACGCAAATATTCCGTAGTACGATGTTTTCGCGCAAAATTTGTATAAATGTTTTGGATATCATCAGTTGTCAGCGACATTGTAGCAGCTACTGAATCAATATCAAAATTATTTTCGAATGCATACCATAACAGGTCCATTTTATCGAATGGTAGCTGGTAGAAGAATTCCTGTTGAGTTTGCTCCGCACTGTAGGTATCAGTCGTAGGTGTTCGCCTGATGATTTCTTCTGGAACCCCAAGGTGTTGGGCTACCTGGTAAACCTGCGTTTTATATAAATGTGCTATTGGCATTACATCCGCTCCGCCATCACCATATTTTACGAAAAAGCCCTGCTCAACCTCGTGCTTATTAGGAGTGCCAATTACAGCATAATGAAGTCTTTCGGCATGATAATACAGCATCGACATACGGCAACGCTGTTTGAAATTAGATGCTGCAACTATCTGTAAATATTCCTTCACTGGGATAATCTTGTTTCTACTCTCACCCGCTTTATCGATGATGGTAAGTATAAATAATGGAGGAAGATTATGACTGATTCCACCCTGATTCAATGTAATCTTCATTTTGTAAGCATCGGGAGTATATTCGGGAAATACAGCGCTTACCGCCTCATCCCTTCGTTTGTAACACCCAAAACCTTCAAGTGCACCCGTTATATCTTCTTCGAGGGTTTGAACTCCAAATTTTTTGGCTAATTTGAGCGCCAAATCCTTGCTTTCATTACTCGAATCTTTTTCGGGTAGCATAACGCCAAGCACTTTATCAGCGCCAAATGCTTTTACTGCCAGGGCTAATGATACTGATGAGTCTATACCACCACTGATTCCAACAACAGCACCTTTACGTTTGAGAATATTTTGCATGTCATCACGAAGTTTTCCCGTGATTCTATCAACTTCTCTAACGATGTTTTTAATGTGTAGTATGTCTTTCGAAAACTCATTTTTATTCATATTTTCCATAGGTTTGGTTGGGATGTATTTGGATAAAATGGAAAGCAACAATAACCGAAAAAGAATTGTTGACTTGCCTGTTAGTATTGAGCATTATGCTTCAGATAATCGTATTTTTCATCTTCAGTAATCTTATTGGCCAATCGATTAGAAAGCAATGTTGATCCGCTTTGATTCAGATGGTGAATATCGGCAAAGTATTTTGCATTAGTTAAAAACATAGAGTCCTGTGAATAATTAAGAAATGTGACATTATATTTTCCAGCTATTTCTCTGGCTTTTTTATCAGCAATATCTGTATAATCCATTATAAAAAAGTTGGGTGAGATAACAATGTATAATTTTATTTTGGCAGCAATACAAGCCTTTATGAATGATTCAAATATTCTAATTTTATTTGGATCCAGTTTATTTAGTATAGGAGTTCTTAACGTATCGATCTCTTCATTCCAAACCCTTGTTAATGGAATAAACCCTTTAACATCAGAGTCTCCGCGATCAATCTGACGAGTATTTCCTGAGAAGATTGCAAAAATCAAAGAATTGAAGGGATATATTCTCGATACCATCTTAAAATTCTCATATTGGCCTTTAAGTTTTATCATTTCATAAAACTCTGGATGCTTTTTATAATAGGGAAAAAGCATTGATAGCCTGTCGTACCCATCCGATTTGGCAGCCAGTTCTCTTCTAATATCCAGGATGATAATTTTTGGGGTATAGCGTTTTAAGATTGCTTTTAACAGTGCATAATGGTAAATGATTGATGTTCCATCGCGACCAACATTATAGGCGGTTAAATGAAGTCGTTTTTCGAAAATATCAGGAATGTACTGATGATTAGCCGTTGAAGCACCAAAAATTAAAAGATCGGCAGTTGTTTGGTCGATTGAAAAATTGGCGCGTGCCAAATACCCAGACTTTTGTTTGAAATAGTAATATTCGAGTAAACTTCCTATACCAAAGTCCAGGATGAACAGTATAACAAAAAAAACGAATATTTTAACTATGAACGACCGATTCATTTTAAGAAGTATATATTTGATTTTAAACATATTATAAATAGTTAAAATGCGAAATAAATAAACTGACCACCATCAAAAACACCAGCAACCAGTATATAAATCAGTAGCAGTGCATAAGCCAGGTGGATTAAAATCCAACTTTTTTCTGGTTTAACCTGAGCGTTTGCTGATGATTTATATTCTTTTCGGATATCGGCAATCATCATAATTGATATTCCGACAAATATGAATAATATTGTTGCAAACGAATCGATAAACAATTTGCCTGGCGGAGTTTGCACGATTTGTAGTATGCGTTTTGCTCCCGAAAAAGTTGTTGTTCGGAAAACCACCAATGAAAAAGCAAAAAACAGGAATGTTAAAAGTGTGCTTAGGCTATTGTAGATGTAGGATGGAATCTTCTTTGAAATTTTCTTTCTCCAGTTTTTTGTGAAAACTTCATAGATAAGAGCTGTAGCCTGGAGTATTCCAAAAAGAACAAAATTCCAGGAAGCCCCATGCCAGACTCCTATAATGATAAAACTTATCAACAGGGCATAAGAAACTCCCATGTTTCCCCAGTTACGACGTGTATATACTATTGGATTGTAGATAAAATCGTTTACCCACGACGACAGGGAGATATGCCAGCGACGCCAGAAATCAGAAACATTTTTGGAAAGAAGCGGACGCCTGAAATTATCAATCAGATTAAATCCAAATAATTTAGCACTCCCAAGTGCAATATCTGTATAGCCTGAGAAATCAGCATATACCTGGAAAGGGTATAACAGAGTAGCAAAATAAAAACTTGTGCTATTATGGTGTGGTAGATTTCCATAAATAGCGTCAACATACATTCCTATACGATCAGCAACTACCATTTTTTTAAAAAGCCCCCATGCAATAAGCCTCGAT
>CAYNVK010000065.1:0-11666 GCA_964400395.1 uncultured Lentimicrobiaceae bacterium
AAAACCTTCGAGGAACTGTTGTCGCTTCTCGTTGATATTGGTTGCCGGAGCCACCATCTGTTCGTCGAGCAGCAGCAACAATGCCCTGTCTGCTCTACGACGCTCGGCAAATTGTTTCAGCAATCCGTTTCTTTGTTCCAGTAGCCTGTTGTAGCGGATCAGGCTATCGAGGTAGGCTTTATCGAACTGCGAAATTACTGCATCAATAAACTTACGGCGCATATCGCTGCCTTCGTTAATCAGGTCGCGATCGTAAGGCGAAACCATCACACAGGGAAACTGCCCGATATGATCCGAGATGCGCTCGTAGTCTTTCTGGTTGATCCGGATTTGCTTTTTGACACCTGCTTTCTGTATACAGCTTACCTGGTCGGGCAGCCCGCCGTTGCGCTGAAAAATACCATGTATGGCAAAAAAAGCTTCACCATGCCTGATATTCTGCTGATCAACCGAATTGAAGTAACTTTTTGTAAACGAAAGGTAATATATGGCATCGAGCAGGTTAGTTTTCCCGGCACCATTGTTCCCCACGAAACAATTGATTTTTTCCGAGAAAGCCATTTCCTGCTCCCCGTAATTTTTGAAATTAATGATTTTCAGTGTATTGAGATGCACAACCCGGAGACTGGTGAATAAATTGATGTTTTACAAATTTAGTGATTTAAACCGCTTGCCGATATTTAAAATTCAAAACCTGAATATTCCCACAAGGCCTGGTAATAAAGCTATTTAAAAGCTGAAGGAACTTCCTGAAATATTTGAGGCACAACTTAAATTTGGCGAATAAAACCGGCAACTTCTTCAATTAACCAGCCCGGGGTTGAAGTAGCCCCGCTGATACCTGCTGACTTTGCCCCGCTAAACCAGTTGCCGTCGATATCAGCGGTATTACCTACCAGGTAACTTTTTTCATTTACCTCGCGGCAAATACCAAACAAATACTTACCATTGGCGCTGTTTTTACCCGAAACAAAAATGATCACATCATGCTGGGCAGCAAATGCCCGAAGTGCAGGCGCCCTTCCGGAAACCTGTTTGCAGACGCTTTTTTGAATTACAAGGTCAGTATTTCCTCTTGCATGCATCTGTTGCTGTATAGCCCCGGCAATTTTCAGGTAGCCTTCGCCATCCATGGTAGTTTGCGAATACAAGTGTATGGGTTTCGAAAAATCAATAAGTGAAAAATCATCCTCACCCGAAACTACAATTGCTTTATTGCCGGCATTACCACTTAATCCTACTACCTCGGCATGCCCTGGTTTTCCGTAAATCATGATCTGAACTTCGGCTGAAGCATCCGAGCTATAGCTTTTAAATATTTTCTCCTGCAATTTGCTCACAATCGGGCAGGTAGCATTAATAAGCGTGATTCCGAGTTCTTTTGCCAGCCTGAATGTTTCAGGAGGTTCGCCATGAGCCCGTATCAAAACGGTTTCCCCTTTTACATTGTGCAAGTCAGCGTGAGTAATGATCCGTAATCCTTTCGATTTCAACTGCTCCATCTGAACCTGGTTATGCACCATTTCGCCCAGGCAATACACCGGTTTCCCTGCTTTCAATTCATTTTCAGCCGTTTGAATAGCACGGTTTACACCAAAACAAAAACCAGAATCAGGATCAATAACAACTTTCATTCAGCAATGATTAACAAGCTGCGAAAGTACTAAAAATCGCGGGAGTATTAACAGGCACCACTATTGCATCAGCTAACCCGCTCATCATAATCCATACAATCAATGAACTCAGCACCCAGCACCAAGCACTCACCACTCAGCACTCAGAACCCAGCACTCAGCACTCAGCACTAAGCACTTAGCACTATGCACAAAGCACTATTATTCACTAATAAAGTCTAAGGATTCAACGCTATTTCTTCCCCCAATCGCCAAGATTGGTACTAATTGAAATATAATTTGGCGAACCATTTAAATGGTAAGCAGCCCTGGCATAATTGAAATTGAATTTCGAAACCTTCAAACCAAAACCCCATGAAAAACCAACGGAGCCGGGTCGCGAAACCACTTTCATTTCCTGCCGGCGCAGGTAATTATATCCAAGCCTGATGCTCAGGAATTTGGCGGGGATAAATTCGCCCCCGAAAATAATATGGCGCATTACATTACCTGCAAACTTTTCCAGATCAGTCTGGGGAGTTGGTTCACCGGTAAACGGATCGACAGGTGCATTGGGATCGGTATAGGTGAGATCCCACTTTTCGAGGTGCTGCAACAAAATTGAATACCTGAACGGCACATGGGCCAGTTTTTTAGAAATACCTGCCTGGATTTCGAAGGGCAAGGGCTCAACTCCTTCGGCGGTATAAGCGGTAATCTGCCTGCCAATATTCCGGAAAAGCAGTGAAGCACAAAATGATTCATTCGGAACATAACTACCTGTAACATCAACAGCCATTCCCAGTGAATTGTAGATTTCGAGGCTCGAATAAATCATTTTAACATTTGCTCCGATCGAAAAAACGGAATCAAGCATTCGGCCCCAGCCGAGGTTAAAAGCATATTCGCCGGCGCTGAATTGCCCGTTGGTCTCGCCAAACTCGTTGGTATTATCAGCTTTGCCGTAGCTGTAATATTGCATGGTTCCGGCAAAACTTCCGAATTTTTTCAGGTTAAATCCATAGCTGGCAAAACCGTAATTGGTTCCGGCAAAAGAATTTGTAAAATTTAGCGAAAGGCTGTTGCCCATTTGTGGAGTAATGAGCGATGGATTGGCCAGGGCAAGCCCCAGGTCGTTATCGTGAATGGCAACAAAATTACCTCCGAGCGCCGCAACCCTGGCCGACTGTGTCAGGTTCAGGAATTTGTAGGTGGTTCTGCCACCAGTTTGCGCAAACAACTGAATACTGAAAATCAAACCAATAGCAACAATGTATACAGCCTTGAGTAAATTTTGCTTCACGAAAATTATTTTTGTGGTGAATTTTGGTTTCCTGGTATTGTAAGAGTAACGATAATACCCCGAATTTATTTTTGCAGTGTGAATAATTTGGCATTCACAAACGAAAACAGGCCTGCAAAATTCAGGCCTGCTTCACTCGGTTATTTCCGTTTACTAATTCACTTTCTGAATACTTCCGGATCCTTTAATATCTGACGAAATATCGGGCGACCCGGCATAATAAACACTGCCGCTACCCCTTATTTTAATAGCCAGGGCCGTAGTTGCCAGCACCCTGCAATCGCCCGAACCATTAACCGTGATTGCAACATTTCCGGTTGGGAAATCGGCAGCTTCAAGATTTCCCGATCCGTTTACATCAACTTTATGACGCTGTGCCGAGCCTTTCAGCACTATGTTTCCCGAGCCGTTTATCTTGCTTTTAACATTGGTGGCTCGTACATCAATCACTATATCACCGGAGCCGTTAATACCCAATTCGAGGTCCGAAGCCCCAAGCTGAGTTTCGGAGGTGATACTCCCCGACCCGTTGATCTGCAGATCACTGACCGTTTTCATAGGTATGGTAATTGTGATGGGCTTATTGGATGAAAAACAATGATCGGAGGATATTGTCAGTTTGTTACCGTTTTGTTCGATAACGATAGCTTCGATAAGGTTGCTTTCGCCTTCAATTTTAACCTTTCCCGACGAATCGTTAACCAGTTTTACATCAGCACTTAATGAAAGTTTAACTGCAGTTACTTCACTGAAAGTTGCAGTACGAGTTGCCATTTTGCCATTGCCTTCCATGCAATCATTACAGGATGTGAAAAAGGTAGCAAGCAGCAAGCCAATAAAAGCATGGCTGAAAAATTGTTTTGTCGACATATAAATTTTGTTTTACAGATTTCGTGGTTATTTCAACAAAGTTATTTTAAAACATGAAACGAAAACCAGGTTTCAGAAATAAAAAGATGCGTGATCCCCTTTCGGATACAGATTTCAAATACCCGCGGGCAGATTAAAGATCGAGCCTGAAAAACTTTGATTCGAGCGCTCCTATCTTACTGTTTCCGTTAACCACTTCCCTGCCGGTAACGTCCACTTCGGTGACCTTGATTTTTTTACCTGATGCACCCAGCATAAGGTCGAGGTTTGCACTCTTGTTTCCCGTTTCACGAAGATGCAGTTGTAGCGATTTCCCGTCGGCCGAAGGAATGGCTGAAACCAGCACCACCTCCGAGGGCCAGCCCTGAATGATTGATCCCTGCCACACATTATCGCCATTGCCGCCCCCCGGTATAACCCGCGATAGCAGCGGTATCCGGCATCCCCAGCCAAAGCGGGTTGCGAAGCTATTGGAATTATCATCTGACGTTGTGAGATAGTACGTCCAGGAGTGCCCCCCACGCTGATCGGCATTAAAGTTCGTAACCCAGTAGTTGTTCATGGGCCACGAAAACATATGCGTACTTTGCGGCATGGCGCCTGCTTTGTATCGACCGGTATTGATGGCGCCAAACTGCATCAAAGGCATTTCTGCACTTCCGATTACCAGTTGAGCACCCGAATTCCTTACAGCGGTAAAATCCTGAACCGTATACCAATCGCACGATGAACCCTTTATCTGGTCCTTGCCGGTTTCAATCACCCCTCCGGGTACCTCGGTGTAATGTTTCCCCTCGCTGAGTGAAAATGGGAAGGCTATGTAAAAACTTTCGGGATCAGTAATGCTTTTTTTCACCATCGAACAGGCAATATCCATGCGTTTACAGGTATTAAAAAGCCTGATTTCGAAGGAGTAGCCTTTTGGATTTTCGGTGGTTGAAGATTCGCCGATAAACTTCAGGCTGGTCCATATTTCGCCTTTTACCATCGAGTCGAACCATACCTTATCCAGGGGCGAGCGTTTGAAATCGTCCAGTTTGCGGCTTTCCATCTGCGAGCGGTTTCCCAGTTGTTCAAGGATAAACTCCCCCATTTTATAAGGTGATGTGGCATCAACCAACTCGAGATTCAATTCTTTATCGTACCACGAGGTAATGGCCCCCTTTGCCGGATCAGCGATAACGCGGTACCACGAATTTTCGATGGCGGCAGGTAAACCCGGATCAGCAATGGCTATGGGAACATCAATAGCTTTAACCGTAAATTTTTTGTAGCCGAAAGCTGGGATGTCTTTCAGCCAGATTGCCCAGTATGTACCGTCCGATCGGGAGGCAACTGGCTGTACTGCCATGCGTTCGCCATCCTGGCTAAAAATGCCTGCCATTTTCCCTCGTGGAATCACCTGGTGATCGATATACACGGTGGCAAGTCCTGACCGGTTCCAGTTCAATGTATTAAAAATGAGCAACGAAGGTTCTTTTTCGGAAACAAACATGCTTTGCAACAGGCCCATAGCTTCTTCGCCTATGAGCGCAGTACGGCGGTTTGCCTCCCAGGCATACGATTCCTTGAGTGCCCGCTGCTCCATGGTTGGCTGGCTGAATGGTTCGCGAACACTTTCGGAATAACCGGTGGTATGCTCGCAATAAAACAGGAGGGCATTTTCGGCAAGGTCAATTTTTTCATCGGTTTTCGCAGGCAATTTAATACCCGCAGCCGATGCCATAGCCAAGCCGGCTACATTGGCCGAGAGCGTTGACGAAGCTACCCGGGTGGTGGCACTTTCGCGGGCTGAAGCACCAAAACCATCCGTCCACCAGTCGGGCCAGGCTCCCCTCACAACGGGAAATTCGCCGGCATGATCCTTTTCCATATGCTCGAAAAATGTTTCCGCAACTGCTGTAGTAAGCTTTGGCCACTCAAAAATATCATTCCATTGTTTTATCAGCTCACTGGCTATGGTCGAAGGGGGCGAATTATCCGTAAGGTAACCCGAATGCTGAATGGCCATTTCATCAAACGGATATTTTTTAGCATCGAGCGTAAGCAGATAATTAAAAAGGTTGTTTTTAAATTTATTGATGTCGCCGGTCTGAATTTCAAGTTCTGTATTACCGATCATATAATGCTCGGCCCTGAAAGTAAGCAGCTTTTTGCCTGATGGCGATTCCCACCAGAACATAGTTGGTTTATCGAAACAAATCAGCGCCCTGTGCCCATGGGTGCCCATATTCAGGTATTTCACTCCCAGCTGGTTAAAGTAATCATTCATGCACCAGCCTATCCCGTTTACATCGTCCTGCATAGCCAGGCTCACCGGAATTCCGGCTGCTTTAATTCTGCCAACCGCCTTGAGTGAGGCTGCCAGTACCTGCTCGTCAGGAAGTTCGTCAAAATTATAATACATCCCGGTTACCTGTATACGGCCTTCGGCAATGCGCTTTTTCAATCGCTCTACCTGGCTTGCAGGACGGCATTTCAGAAACTCGTCAACCGGCCACGAGGCTTCACAGGTCCAGCGGAATTTTGCATTTTCGGGATATGTGTCGGTTGCATCGCAATAATCGAGCGCATAATCGATATACCTCAGGTGCTCCGCCAGAATTTCGGTTTGAGAGCGGGTATACCCTATATCAGTGTGCGAATGTTGAACTAAATCGACGGTCCACTTCCTGACCGGGTTCAGCATTACAGTGTTGCTTACGGCGAAATCTCCGGCAACCACCTTCAGCTTAACTTTTTCGGGCTTTGCGACAGGTGGCAGGCCAAGATTAACCGTATTGTAGCCAAACTTCAGCGGGGTTGTTACCAAAAGTTTGTCATTGGCGTAAATCCGGGCTTCAACCTGGTTACCAAAATAGAAAATAGCAGCTTCGACCAGTTGTTGTTTTTTGGTGCCATTTTTCAGTATGGCCGGGAATGCATTCAGCGTAACGCCAGTCTTCACTGGTTTAGTAAATGTCATATACCACGAAGTGAGATTAGCCTCGCTCCCGGTAACTCTGAGTTTAAGCGGTTTTCCTGCAGTAATTTTATTCGACGGGACTCTCAAAATCATGTAGCCGTGCTGATCGCCATACTGATCCGTCATAATGGAATTGAACTGCAATACCCAGCCATCATTTCCATTCAGTTGCCACTGTGGCCGGCCATCGGTATAAAACGAAAACTGTTGAACACCATTTACAGCAAGGTCCATGCGGGCCCGCCCCGGACTTGAGCCTATTGCTGCAATCCACACAAAAGTGGCATATTTCTGCTTAATTCCAACGGGTGCCGGGTCGGTTTCCCATTCCACGAAATCTTTACCATTATTTGCCCTCAGCAGCAAACTGGACCGATGTCCCGGGATACACGACATGTACTCGAAATCAAGTCCGGCCAGTTTCCGGGCATACCCGTTAACCAGGTGATCGTCAGCAGTAAAAAACGACTGGGCCTGCAAATTGCTTCCTACCATCAGAAGCGTTACACCAAGTACCAATAATAACTTTTTCATACCCATAATTTTGAAGTTAAGTGTATACAGTAAACCCGGTAAGCAGCAGAATGATTCGATAAACTATATCTACACTGCTACATTTTTGGTAAAAGCGCTTCCACTTTAGCGAAGAACTCCGCGTCGATAAGCCTTGCACTACCAATTATGGCGGCATTTTCCTTCAGAACCGATAATGATACCCCACAATCAACCTGCTGGTTTTTCAATGATTGCTCGAGGTATTTGCCGAATTTGTTGTAAGCACCGGTAATATTACCGCCAATAACAATATGCTGAGCGCCAAACTTTTTGATCCAGGGGGCCAGAAAATCGCCCATATTACTTCCGTATTCGATTAAAAGTTTCCTAGCGATTTCGTCGGAATCAAACAGATCGGATATTTCCTTAACTCCCTTTACCTTCCTGCCCGACAGTTTGAGGTACGACTTTTCGAACCAGCGGGTGGAGAAATAGTCATCAGCAATGCCATCGCCGAAAGGCAGATGCCAAACACAACCATATTGAGGTACTGTGTCGCCTTTAATAACAGGGATGCCTTCGCTGATAAAAGCAGAGCCAAATCCTGTTCCAAGCGTGAGGGCAATAAGCTTCGAATAAGGCTTTCCAACGCCAATCCAGGCTTCGGAAACAGCAAAAGCAGTGGCATCATTAATAAAACGCACCGGGAAACTATCAGGCAAACCAAGCCGCGAACGAATCTCGGCAACCACATTCACGCCATACAGGTGCAGGTATTTTTCATTGCGTTCAAACAGGCCAATACCTTTGGCATAGTCGAATGGGCCCGGCATGGCAAAACCAATACCGGCAACCTGGCTGATACCCACTTTTGAAATGGTTTTGTTTATGGCTTGTAACCATGATTTAAAAATATCATCAGCAGATGCTTTGTTATCCACCTCCGATTCGAAACAGGTTCCATCAAGCAATTGGTTGATTTTCAAATCAACAGCTCCGCAACTGATATGCGAGCCACCAATATCGATACCGATAGCAATATGAGAATTATTCATTTAATAAGGTTTTAAGAAATCAGACTTCTGAAAAAATATCAAGAACAGGAACGTTTAAAAAATTCCTTTTAGCAAAGATATAATTTGTACCACACTTATCATACAGATTATGCCTTCATGTTTTCATTGAAATTATGTGCGCCCTGAACCTTAACCAGGATCAGGTGAACTTTTTCCACAAAATATCCGATTTATTAACAATCGGGCAAGGTGAGGCAGGCCTTTTAAACTGGATTGTTTACTTTCACGCGATTTTATTTTCCACGCAATATTTCTTAATCAAACAACAATAATCCCATTATTATGGCCAGGCGAATTGTAGGCATTCACGAAAGACTACCCATTTTAGAGAGTCTTCCTCTTAGTTTTCAACATTTAACAGCCATGTTCGGTGCCACCATTTTGGTTCCGATCCTGCTGGGAGTCGATCCGGCTATTGCGCTGTTAATGAATGGCATCGGGACGCTGATCTACTCATGGATAACCAAAGGAGGTATTCCGGCTTACCTGGGATCGAGTTTTGCCTTTATAGCCCCAGCCATGTTGATAATCAGCACGTATGGTGGATTTAATCATGCACAATCGGGATTTATTTTTTTCGGGCTGTTTTTTGTCGCCATTTCGTTTGTTGTAAAATACTGGGGCATACGATGGATTGATATCGTTATGCCTCCGGCAGTTATGGGCGCGGTTGTAGCTATTATCGGGCTGGAGTTGGCACCTGTAGCCGCACAGCAGGCGGGTCTGGCCCCCTGGCCTTCGGCAGTCGGTGAGGTGGTGGCACCTTTTGCTGTTTCACCCAATGTGCTGCTGGTATCTATGTTTACACTTTGCGTGGGAATTATAGGTACCGTTATGTTCAGGGGATTTATGCAGGTAATACCCATCCTGATTGCGGTTATTGCCGGTTATTTATTGGCACTTATTCTGGGAATGGTTAATACTGAAATGATCAGGAATGCTCATTGGTTTGCCCTTCCAACTTTTCATGCCCCGGTTTATGATCTGAATGCAATTATTATTATTGCCCCGGCTTGCATCGTGGTACTGGCTGAGCACATCAGCCACCTGATTGTTACCGGAAAAATCACCAATTCGGACCTGATGGAAAATCCCGGGCTACACCGCTCCTTACTTGGTGATGGCTTAAGCAACATTCTTTCGGGATTTACAGGCTCACCTCCCAACACAACCTATGGCGAAAATATTGGTGTTATGGCTATAACCAGGGTGTATTCAGTTTGGGTAATCCGCGGGGCAGCATTGCTGGCCATTGCATTCTCGGCAATCGGAAAAGTGTCGGCAGCCATCTCAACAATTCCTGCACCGGTTATGGGAGGTATTACAATGCTTTTGTATGGCGTAATTGCCGTACAGGGATTCAGGATGTTTGTTGAACAGAAAGTTGATTTCAGCAAGAACAGCAATATGGTACTAGGCGCTATTACCTTTGTGGTGGGTGTTAGTGGTGCAAGTATAAGTATCGGAACCGTTCAGCTTAAAGGAATGGCTTTTGCCGCTGTTGTAGGAGTAATTCTGTCATTGGTATTCTGGGGCCTGGGTAAGGCCGGCTGGATGAACAAAGAAGCGTAAACATAACCTGGTTTTAAATAAGTAAAAGGGGTTTCAGCATTCATTTTCTGAAACCCTTCTTTTTTTGATAAGCATTTGGCCGGATTGCTTTAAACATGAGAAGTTTTCTGAATGTGGCCTTAATTAATTCACGCCAGTAAATTATTAGTACAAGCAGCTGCCCAAACTAATTTTACTATTTTTGAACGGCCGATAAAAAGACAAGATAAATGTGGCTCTGATTTATCAAAAATAGAAAGAAGCGCTGATTCCGGATAAACAATAAATAGAGGATTTTAAAAAATGGAGACATTGAAAAAGCTTAACATTAAACTACTGGCGTACGAAGGTGCACCTGAAAGCATCTATAAAAATGCTGTATCACGGATAAATAAGATTTTTGCGCCTGAAAAATATGAGATAGTTGAAAGCAATCCCGATATACTCTATTTCCTTTCGGGCGGATCGGAAAATGCCGCCAGGAATCAAGTTTCACCAGGTAATTTTTATTTGCTCATCGGTTCGAAACATGATAACGCTTACGCCTCAGCCACTGAAGTAAAGGCATATCTCAACGAATTAAATATTACTTCATTACTGCTGGATGAAGAGGAAGTAGAAACGATGGCTTTTTTAAATGATTTTTTAATCATCAAAAAAGCACTGTACAATTTAAAGAACAAAAGGCTCGGCCTGGTAGGGAAAATTTCGGACTGGCTTATTTCGTCGGGGATTCCGGCTGAAATTCTGGATTCAAAATTCGGCATTAAACTGGTAACATTACCCTGGAATGAATTAGATCATTTTTCGAAGTTCGAAACTTCAGGCAAATTTCTGGCAGCATTTGCCGGGAGTAAGGTCGATCTGACTGAAACGGCTAAAGTGAGTGAGATGTTAACTCAAACCATCCAAAAAAATAAACTGGACGCCATTACGGTTGAATGTTTCCCGATGGTACAAAAGGACAGCGTTACGGCATGCCTGCCACTTGCCCATTTGAATAACGAAGGATTCCCGGCTGGTTGCGAAGGCGATTTAACAGCCATAACCGGAATGATGCTTTGTAAAGAACTAACCGGTATAGTTCCCTGGATTGCCAATATCAATAAAGTTACCGAATCGGTTTGTATATTTTCACATTGTACTATTGCACCTGGTTTAATCACTGACTTGAAAGTAAAAACCCATTTCGAAACCGGCAAAGGTACCGCTATCGAAGGTAATTTCAAGAATGATATTGTTACGATTTTTAGGTTCAACAGCAGCCTGAATAAGGCTTTTATAGCAACAGCCAAAGTCAGTGGCAGGCCAAAGCTGCCGAC
Organism: uncultured Lentimicrobiaceae bacterium; assembly: GCA_964400395.1. Classification (GTDB taxonomy): domain Bacteria; phylum Bacteroidota; class Bacteroidia; order Bacteroidales; family UBA4417; genus UBA4417. Next base: position 11,196 of record CAYNVK010000065.1, read on the forward strand.
AGCCTGCCGTACTCAGATAGAAGTAGAACTCAGCGGAAATGATACAAAATTACTCAGGGAAAAACCGCTCGGGAATCACCATCTTATTCTACCGGGCAATTATGTACAACTGCTTCAGTCAGCCTGCAAAATCCTTGGTATACAGGTACAGGAATAAGCCCAAACCAACATGATGCAAAATTATAGAAATATTCTTCCCTGCTTTTCCAGCAATCATTGATTCTGTTGCTACAGTTAAGAAAGCAATAATCATTTTCAAATAGCTAGATTCCCATCACGCCAGAGTACTAAAATGCGGCGGCATCAGAAGTGTATCCGCCCTGGACGATGCTAAGATTTGATACGGTACCAATAACACCGGCGGGCTTTACTTCAACTCTTGTTACGGTACAAGTTGTAGGGTAAATAAAAAAAAATCATTCAAAAAAAAACCCTGCTATGCTGGGCATAACAGGGTAATAAAATTCGGCG
>CAYNVK010000066.1:0-11458 GCA_964400395.1 uncultured Lentimicrobiaceae bacterium
ATCCCGATCATTTCGCCGGTGTTCACTTTTTTCATAAACGAAACCGTGTTCTGATAGTTGCACACTTTGTCATCGAGTCCGTTAATCACAATAAAAGGAGCCGTGAGTTTGTCCGAAGGTTCAAGCATCCAGATGGGCCCTCCTGGTTTTGTAGGGTGTTGCTTCAGCGCTGCGGTAGTGCAAAGAGGAACAACGGTAGCTATATCGGGACAAAATCCCATGGCAATGGCACCTTTAAAAGTATTTGCCGGTGCTTGTGCCAGGATGCCATACACCAGCGTTGCCCCTGACGAATATCCCATGAGGATGGGCTTAAAATAATTGCGGAACTTATACTTTTTCTGTAAATACAGGCTCAGCTCTTCAAAGTCGCCTGCCGGGTAATAACATTTTTGATTTTCAGCCATTTTTCGTGTTAAATAGTGGCTGATGTTAATGCCCACAACCATGGCACCTTCATGTACAAGCTTCCTGCTCAGGTTTTCGGGCAACTGGTTCCAACCGCCATCGCCCGAAACAAATAAAACCAGGGATTCGGGTGCCGGACCGGATTTGTAAATATATACTTTGCCAAAACTGCCGTATTTTAATGAGTCAACGGTTTGTTGTTTACCGTATGCCAGGCCTGAAACGAATATCGCAGCCAATAAAAACAATTTCGTCATAAAGCTTTTGTATATTGTGGTTTTGATTCCTTTATTTTTTGAATCATCATTGAGGCTATCGCGATAAAATAGATGTAGTAGTTTACCAGGAACAGCCGCTGCCAGAGACCAGCATAATCGTGCAAAACCCAGTTGGCAAAATATTCCATCCTGAAAAGGAATAATATGGTGAAACATATGCCTGCTATAAATACTATTCCCGAAAGCCTGAAAAACAAGGGATAACGAAATGCATCGAATATGCTGCGCATCACCAGCGGCAGCAGCAACAAGGCGGTTACACCAATGCCCCCGAACAGATCGTGTAACAGGGCCACGGGCGCGAGTTCACCATTCACCCGGTCGGCCCTGAACACGCCTGATGCAATGCATTCGCCCAGGCTATACAGTATGATTAGCCAAAACGCTCTTCGGGCATCCCTGCCATATTCCCTGAAAAGATGCATGAACCCGAAGGCAAAAAACAGGAAGATAAACCCCAGTATCACCATCCATAGGGTAACCGCGCGGGCAACGGGACTGGTTGAAATACCCAGTGAACTCAGCGTATGGCTCAGCTGGCTGTAACCCGGCACCTGGTTACCGAAAACATAAATCAGCACCAGATCGGTAATGCAGCCACAAATACAGAGTATGGCCGAACTATAGAGAAGTATTTTCTGAAACGATATTCTTTGCATAAGCTTAGGGCTTAATAATTTTCGACAACAGGGCCGGAACCTTCAGTAAATCAAAATCGTGTTCGTAAACCAGGTATTTGTCGAGCCAGCGCGGGTTAAATTTTTCTTTGTACTCGCGCAGGCCTTTGTAATGCGAAAACGATTTTATTTTCTCGTAGGCAAATTTCATCGAGCGTTCCGTGATGTCTTCCGGGATTTCTATTCCGCTCAGCGGGGCAAAGCCCAGGTTCACAAAATGTATATTCTGCCTTTTAAAATAATTGAAAAGCTCAATGAGCATAAAGTCCATCACCCCGTTCGGGGCATCGTTGGTTTTGCGTATCAGGTCGTAGGTGCCTTCGTCGGCGGCATAATCGGGGATAATGTTCAGGAAGGCGATCACTTTTTCTTCGGCATTTTCGACCACAATAACGGCCTGGTTTTTTATTTCATTCCAGTTAAACATGCCCTGCGAGAATACGAGCTCCTCGCGTTCGGTTTCCAGCAGCCATTCGTCGCTCACGGCCTTTAGTTTCTGAATCAACCCTTCGCGCAGCGGCGGCTCAATAACCCTGGCGGTGAAACCTCTTTCCGTTACCTTATTCAGTGCATTACGCATGCTTTTTTTATCACCGCCCGACAAGCTGAAGGTGGTTATATCAACCACGGCTTCCTGCCCGATGTAAAGACTTTTCTTTCCGAGGCTTTTGTAAACATCCAGACTTTCGGCGGGCACACGGTACGAAATACTTTTCAGCCCGTTGTCCTTACAAAATTTGTCGAACTCGCTGAGTATTTGCTTCATCGTGGTCTCGTCTTCTGCTACCGGGTTTTCGAGGATTACGGCGAAATTTCCGGAAACACGGTAGCTGATAAAAGCGTTGCCAGCCTGGTTAAAAAACAACAGTTTGTCGCGGTACATTTTAAAGTAATCCATGGCCGAAACCCCGTATTGTTTTGCTATCTGGCCGGCTTTATCCAATTCGGCCTGCTGTGGCTCAGGTTTCCAAACATAAGGTGCAATCAGCGTGTAAACCAGGAATCCCATCGAAGAGAATCCGCTGATTTGTATGGTGTCGATAAAATAACGGGTAAACTTACTGCCGTGCACAAGATCAGGACTGCCAACCAGGAAAAAGTTTAAGAGTGTATATTTTATTGACTGGGCCAGGCTGAAATTGATATTAAAATACCTGATATCGAGAAAGTAAAAGCCCACCACTCCGAAGATTATCACTGCCGCCATGCTGATCAGGGCGGTTTGTATGCCAATTCCGCGCAGGCGCGGGTTGCTGCGTACCACGTATTCGCTGCGGGTCGAAAAAAGCGAAAGCACAACTACCAGGGCAATGATAGCTTCTTCGTAATCAATGGCTTTGGTAAGATGCCCGACCAGTGAACCCAGGCTAAGCAGCAGGGCAAACCACCATGCTGACCGGAGACCTTTTAGCATAAATGCCGCCGTTACAAGCAGGAGCAAACCGCTGGCCAGGATAAAATAATTGGACGCATGGATGGCTTCGGTGGGCAGGTAATTTATTAACACGTGCATACGTTCCGAGATGGCCGGCGTAAGTACCGAAATAATATTAACCACGCCCAGCAAAAACAACAAGGCGGCAGGCATTATACGCATCAGCAGCTTGTTGGCTTTCGAAATAAAAGCCAGCAGCCCTGCCAGCAAAGGCAGCCAGAATTCGAAAAACCGGTACATGGCAGTAATTGATATGGCTTCAACCATGTTAAACCCGAAGCGTGAGAGCACAAAACCCAACGAAAACTCAACAGCGCCCAGGCCACGCATAAACGGCGAGAGTACCATAAATACTACCGAAATAATATATCCTGCTGCGCATGCCAGGAAGCTAATCTGCATACCCAGGGCCCGGGTAGCAATATACAGGTGAAGTATGCCCCAGAATTCAATCAGCAGGGAGTAAAGAAGACATTCGAACAGTTGTTTCCTTTTAATAAGGCCATTCTCAATATCGCCTACATACACTTCGATGGAAGGGTAAAATCGCTTGATAAAGTGATACAGTAATCCTTTGCGGGTGATATTACGGAAAACCAGGAAAAGCCCCACCAGCAAAAGCAGTACCGAAAGCAGTGCAATCCATTCGTCGCCATTAACATGTTGGGTAGTGAGCCCGTACACAAATACAGGAATGGCCACTACAACTACCGACACAATGCCTATAAAGCCATATAAAGTGCTGGCAAAATGTATCTTGGTCTTCGAGATTCCCTTTTTCTCAATTTCGTCAGTAAAAAATGCCAGCGACGAAACTCCGCCGGCGGGCAGAAATACCGAAATGAAATTACGTTTCAGGAACAGGATAAGTCCGGCGCTGAGCGGGATTTTTTCGCCCAAAGCTGCAAATGCAGCCCGGTACATAAAGCTGTGGTTGAATATATATAAGCCGGTTATTACAACACCAGCCAGGACAAAGCCCGGTAGGGCCCCCGAAATCTCAGAGGTAACTTTCGAAATCTCCGATCGTTCGTGGTAAAAAAACCATATTCCCAGGCCAATAAATAAGGACGAAAGTAAAAATTGCAAAATTATTTTCCGCTGTTCCGAGAGCACGGTAAGCGTCTTTTCGATATGAATTGAAAATGGTTTCATCCTGCGAAATCTTAAAGTTTTTATCTTGTTTGGCAACCAGCCATTTAACTTGCGCCACATGCTAAATGGTCTCAACATTTCCTGTCCTTTTCAGGATTCCCCACGAGGCCAGTTCGCCTTTGAGGGCCCTCAGGTAGCCTTTTACCAGCACATACCACAGCACCTGCCGGTAAAGGATGCGTTGCAGGAAAAGGTTAAAACCATCGCGTAAAGTGAACTTTTCCCCATCGAACTTAAATGCCAGGGCCGAAATACACAAATCGAGGAAAAAATAGGCAAAATACAGCACCAGCAATATTTCACCTTTAGGCAGGAACAGCGATACCAGCAAGGTAAGATCAACCAGGGGCGAAAGCAGCGGCAGGAAAAGCTGGAATAACAGCATGTTTGGCAGTACTACCCAACCCAGGTTCGGATGCTGCCGGACGAACATTTTATCGTGGTGTTTCCAGAAAGCCTGCATGATGCCGAAAGTCCAGCGGAAGCGTTGTTTTACAAGCATATGGAGTGTTTCGGGTACTTCGGTAAAAGCAAGGGCCTGGTTACAGGTGCGGATTTTATACCCGAGGCGCAGCAAACGCAGGGTAAGGTCACAATCTTCGGCCAAAGTGTCGGTGGTAAACATACCGGCTTTTTGAACGGCTTCGCGCCTGAATGCCCCGATAGCACCAGGCACCACCATAATGGCGTTCAGTTGGTCGAAAGCACGGCGATCAAAATTCTGACTGGTTACATACTCAATATGCTGCCAGCGGGTAAGCAGGTTTTTACGGTTGCCCACTTTTACATTTCCGGCCACGGCAGCAACTTCAGGATAATGGAAGTGTTGAACCATCAGCGATACTGCATCGGGTTTCAACACGGTATCTGCATCAATGCAAACCAGTATTTCGCCGGTGGCAAAACCAATTCCGTAATTGAGGGCTGAGGCTTTTCCGCCGTTGGGTTTGGTAAAGGCTTTTACTTTTGGATGGCTTCCATACGAAGCTTGTATATTGGCAAAGGTATTGTCTTTCGAGCCATCGTCAACAAACACAATCTCGAAGTTGGGATAATCGATACGCAGCAGGTTCTCCACCGTTTTAGGCGCGGTAATTTCTTCATTGTACCCCGGCACAATAATGCTCACCCTGGGTGTAGAAGCAGCCAGGGGTATGCCTGCCGTTACTTTAGCCTTTCGCTGTTGCCGTATGGCAAGCACAGCCAGGCTCAATATTTTGAAAATGGAAAGTAACATTGCCAGGAAAAAGATGGCGGATATTACCCGGTTAAAATAATACCCGGCCCTGAACACGGTAGCATCAGCCGACTCGAGGTATCGGTTAAACGAACCGTTGGCTTCGGGCATCAGGTCGTTGCGGGTTTTGTGCATCAGCGAAGCCAGGCTTACAAACTGGTATCCGTGCGATTTGTAGTATTCGATAATACGTGGCAGTGCTTTGATGGTAGCTTCGCGGTTGCCGCCTGCATCGTGCATCAGGATAATATTTCCGAGGTGTTGTTGCTGTATGGCCCGGGTAACAATAGTATCGGCCGATACACCCACCTGCCAGTCCTCAGGATCGATGGATGAGCCTATGGTGAGGTATCCTTCGTTTTTGGCTGTGTATATGGGCCTGATCTGGTTAGGGTTGGTGGGCTCGGCATCGGTGTTATAGGGTGGCCTGAAAAGCGTGGTTGCGTGGCCGGTAATGCTTTCAATAATATACCCTGTTGAGCGGAGTTCCAGTTTCAGCCTGTCGTCCGAAGCCTGTTCCAGGTTTGGATGCAGAAAAGTGTGGTTGCCTATCTCGTGCCCTTCGCGGTATATGCGCTGCATAAGCGGCAGGTTTTGTTCGGCATTGATCCCGGTTACAAAAAAGGCAGCCGGCACTTTATAATGATTCAGTATATTGAGTATCCGCGGGGTGTAGCGTTCATCAGGGCCATCGTCGAATGTCATTACTACTTTTTTGGATGTTTCCCCGGTTTTATTAATCACATAACCGGTAGGCAGGCTCAGGTACTCTTCTTCCGATATCAGCTTTTCTTTTTTATCAACCTGTATGTTTATCTTCCCCGGATTGGGTTCGGTAATGATATTCAGTATTTCGCCGGCACCTTCGTAGTCAACGCTGTAAGGCAGCTGGTTCGACGATAAAAAGTTGCTGTCGAATGCTTTTTCGCCCAAAGTTTTTGCCGAGAGATCCCTGTTATAAAACTGCCACAGCCGGTGGTCTTCGGACCCCAGATACCAGATGGATACGCCGGAAGTTTCGAAATCGGCGGCTGCGCGCATCGCATTAAAGCCGGTAGCCGCATCAGCAAAGTACACCTGGTGTGGCTTATCGTTATCATCGTAATAGGTATAGGAGAGGTTATAGGTGTTGTTATCGAATTTTACTTTTCCTTCGCTTTCCAGTGCTGTCGATAAGGCTTCCTGGTAAGTAATATCCTCGCCCATATGGCCTTCCTGCCAGTCGTAGCCAAAGGCGGCAATACATAACACCACCTTATCCGAAGGCACTTTCCGGCATAGCTCATCAAGGGCCGACTCAACCCAATACTGGGCGGCAACCGGACCGGCTACGGTGGAGGCATTGTACTGATCGTATCCCATCAGGAATAAAAAATCATTATACCTTGCCAGTTCGGGTAGGTTATAGTCCTCGTTAAACGGGGCAATATCCTGGGTAACCAATAACTTTTTTGCATGCAGGGCCTGGTATAGCTCACGCTGAAATGCAATAATGTTGGCATCCGTCTTTTCGGCATTCAGATCCTCGAAGTCTATATTTATGCCATTGAAATTATATTTCTGCAACACTGCCAGCACACTTTTGATCAGCGTTGCCCGGCGTTGTGGCGATGATATGATGCGGTGTACATTGCCGCCATTCCATTTGTTGTTAAAATAGTTGGAGAGCATGGGCACAATCGCCAAATGGTTTCGTCGCATAATTTCGAGAGCCGAACTATCAATGTCGGTGGCCACCACATCAGCCGAATCCTGAACAAACAGCCATTCGGGCAACACCATATTCAGCTTCGATGCGTTTTGGCTAAGCGAAAACCTGGATTGTATATCCCAGTTTACATAAAAACCTGCCCTGATGGGTCCGATTTTTTTAACCTCGCCGGGCATGGTTTTATCCTTTTTATAAAACTCGTGGCCGGTGTGTGCCCTGGCTTCCCTGGCCAGTTTCATAAAGTGAGCTGTTTCTTTGGCAGTAATGTCAGCAGTTGTAAATTTTTTGCTCTCCTGCTGGCTGAGTGCCAGGTGCTCGCGCAAGGTGGGCAATTTAAAAACCTGTTTGTGGAACAGTGATATTAAAATGGAGGCGATGCCTGCAAGGAGTAGCACTGCCAGAATTTTCACTACCCACAGAAATCGATTCCACCGCGACGAACTGGCTGAATAAAATACCGGGTTGGTAGTTGTATTCATAGTGAATAAATTTAAATGATAACAAAATGGGGTTGCAAATCCGCAACGGCAGTTTAACTCACAATTCGTACCATTATTATACCTGCCAGGGTTAAAAAATCTTAAATCGGAGAATTGTTTTTAGAACCTCAGTGGATTTGGATGGCAGGAAAACCGGCTTGAGTGTTAAAAAATTAAAAATAAAAAATTTTATTCAGCAAAGCACTACTTTTGCAGCGCAATTCTAAAAGAAGTCAAAATCACATGGACGAAGGCCCTGATTTATACCGATTATTCACCTGATCCGGGGAGCCGCCTGCTGATTTTCAGTGTCCTCCCGGGATCATAATACGGAGGATGCTTCATGACAGCATTAACAACATTTTATTTAAGCCAGGTTCTGGGTAGGAAAATCTATACCCACGAAAACGAAGTTATTGGCCAGGTTCTCGATCTGCTGGTTTATTCTGACCCATCAATAACTAATGAACCTGTAAGGCCCACTGTGGTTGCCGTTAAAACCGGCAGTCGCTCACATCCTGTTTACTACAGTTTCAATAATTTTGTAATTGGGCGGCAAAAAGATATCAGAGTTCAATGCTCCAAAAAGCAATATATCGAAGATGAGGACCTGATCCGTTATGTTCCGTTAAAGGAAAACATCCTCGATCAGCAGATTGTTGATCTGAATGGCCGTAAACTGGTGCGTGTAAATGATATTCGCTTGGTATCGCTGCCGAGCGGCACCTATGTAGTCGCCGTTGATGTTGGAGCCGAAGGCCTGTTGCGCAGGCTCGGTGTTGCCAATTCCGTGAAACGTATTGCTTCTGTTGCCGGTATCCCGGTTCCTTCAAAATTTATTTTGTGGGACGAAGTCGATACCCTCGATACTGCCAACCTGAATATAAAGCTTGGCAAGCCGCTCACCCGCCTGCAGATGCTGCATCCCAGCGACCTGGCCGATATTATTGAGGAAATGGGTCGCAACAGCCGTACTACGGTATTCAATAACCTCGACGAAGAACAGGCTGCCGATGTACTCGAAGAAATGGATCCCAAACTGCAGGTCGATGTTATCGAAAGTCTTTCGCTGGCCAAAGCTGCCGATCTGCTCGAGAAAATGCCGGCTGACGAAGCTGCCGATATTATCGATCTGCTCCAAAACGACAAGGCCGAGTCGCTGCTCAACGAAATGGATGCCGAAACCTCAACCGAGGTGCGCGAGTTGCTCGAATATTCAAGCCAGCTGGTTGGCAGTATCATGAATACCGATTTTATTTCGTTTCACGAAAATGAAACCGTGGGGCAGGCTCTGGCTACCATACGCGAAACCCAACCCGAAGAGCCCCTGCTGTACAACCTTTTCGTGGTTACAAACAACGGTAAACTGAAAGCAACCGTTTCGCTGCGAAACCTCGTGATTTCGGAGCCTGCCGTGGTTTTGAGAGATATCATGCGTACCAACCCGGTTTCAGTGCAGGATAACGATAAACTGGACTCGCTGGCCGAAATTGTTTCGAAATACAACCTGCTGGCAGTTCCGGTTGTGAACAAAAACCAGGTGCTCGAAGGTATGGTGGTAATTGATGATATTGTTGACGACTTGCTGGGAGCCAGGAAAACCAGGTAATGATAGGAGGGAGAATTGATGATTAAAACCTTAAAAACACAACATAAAGGCATCTGGCGCAACCTGCTCATATTTTTCGCCCTGCTGGGGCCGGGAATTATTACCGGCAGTGTTGATAACGATGCCGGCGGCATTACCACCTACTCGGTGGCCGGTGCCCTGTACGGCTATAAACTACTCTGGACCCTGGTTCCGGCTTTTATCGTGCTGCTTATCATACAGGAAATGAATGCCCGTATGGGGATTGTTACCGGCAAAGGACTTGCCGACCTGATCCGCGAAAATGCGGGTGTAAAAGTTACATTCTTCATTTTTGTCGGTCTGCTCATAGCCGACCTGGGAAACACCACCACCGAATTTGCCGGGGTAGCCGGTAGTATGATGATTTTCGGGGTGAGCAAGTATATTTCGGTGCCGATTTCGCTGGCATTGGTGTGGCTGCTGGTAGTGAAAGGAAATTATAAAATTGCAGAGCGTATATTCCTGGTTTTCAGCGTTTGCCTGCTCATGTATATTGTATCAGCAGTTATGGGCAAACCGCACTGGGGCGAAATCGGAACTGCCATCGCTCATCCGCATATGGAATTTAATGTTCCTTACCTGGCCATCGTTATCGGGATTATAGGCACAACGATTGCACCCTGGATGCAGTTTTACATGCAGTCGTCGGTAATAGAAAAAGGACTGAAGATGCGCGATTACAAATTCACGCTCATCGATATTGTGATTGGTTGCCTGGTAACCGTGATAGTTGCTTTTTTTATCATTATTGCCTGTGCTTCAACGCTTCATGAAAACGGCATTCAAATTAATGAAGCCAAAGATGCTGCCATGGCACTCAAGCCGTTGGCCGGCAACCTGGCATCCACCTTATTTGCCTTGGGATTGTTTGTAGCCTCCATATTTTCAGCAACCATTCTGCCCCTGGCAACCGCGTTTTATGTTTGCGAAGCTTTTGGTTTCGAAGCCGGAATTGATAAAAAATGGGAGGAAGCCCCTGAATTTTATGTGCTTTACACGGGTATTCTTATCCTGGCGGCAGGCATTATCCTTATACCCAACGCGCCGCTTATCGAAATCAGCATCTGGTCGCAGGTAATAAACGGCCTTTTGCTGCCGGTGGTGCTTGTTTGCATGATACTGCTGATTAACAACAAAAAGATCATGGGTAAGTATGTAAATAAAATGGGCACAAATATTGTCGGGTGGTCGACCATAGTCATACTCGTTGCTCTTTCGCTCCTGCTGCTGGTTATCCCTTTGTTTTCCTGAGCTTTATCTGCTATTATTTTGTAATCGCTGCCGGCTTTTGATGCCTGGCAGCTATGCGCTTTATGCTTTAAAATCAGTATATTATATATTAAAATGTTACTTTAACTTATGAAATCAGTTGTGAATCAAACAAATCCGGCTCCTGGTTTGTTTATGTAAGCAAAGCAGATCTGATCGTAAAAATGACGGTTAATTTCAGCGAGGGATTGAATCGGAATTTACCATGATCGGCCACCTGCTTCCGGGACTTTTAAATAAAAGTTGTAACTTTTTTAAAAAGATACCGTCATATACACAAACCTAACAAAACAAATTAAAATTTAAATTTCCTCGCAAGAGAACAAAAACATACAAAAATGAAAACTACAAAATTTATCACCACAATCTCTACACTGACTTTTATATTCTTCATGTCGGTTACTTCAATTGCAAATTCATTTACTACCGGTGATGGCGGAAAAACATCAGCCTCGCGTATTTCGGTACTTAAAGATATGATTTCCGATGCAGCTGCATCAGCAACAGCAGAAACTGAATTTTCGAATCTTCGTTTCGATGTGAACCGTTTTATCAACGACGGTGCCGAAGCTGAAATGATGAGTGAACTTCAAAACCAGGTACGTTTTGATGTAAACAGTTATTCGGTTAACATTCCTTCGGATAATGAGTTACCTGCAGTTACCGATTTCGGATACCTGCGTTTCGATGCCAGTGCGTACAGCAATGCTGATATCAGCGAAATGCCTGCATCCGAATACAACTACCTGAAGTTCGATGTAAACAGTTTCGCGGCACACAATCCTGTTCCGGCTGATGAAATGCCCGAAGTAAGATAAGATTAATTGTAAATGGTTAATTGTTTAGTGGAAAGAGAAGTCCTGCGCGAGCAGGACTTTTTTTATTTATGACCTTTCCATACTTGTGACGCCTTCTTTTTTTATTTGAAAATAGGTATGTATTACTCAGTATATTAAAGTTTTATGATCGAATTAATTCTAGTAGACCGCAGTAATCACCAATAAATTTTGTTTCCAGGGGGATTCTCAGATAGTTAATGGGTATGATGCAATCTGAGTGCAGGTATACGCAGTTTTATTTATTGATTACCAAACGATTAATGATTTGCAATCTATTTAATTTTTTGTTCTTTTGCCATGACGCAAAAGAACGAAAAAGTCTAGGCTGTATATAAATTTC
>CAYNVK010000067.1:0-7104 GCA_964400395.1 uncultured Lentimicrobiaceae bacterium
GCTAAAACAAATTCCCGATATTGATATAAAGTCCTTTCAGCCCATCCTGTTTGTTGGTTGCAAAACCATAATCGATGGCAAGAATAAAATTTTCATTCAATGCCACGCGTAACCCGGCACCCATGCTGGGGTGTAATTTGTCCTTTTCGTACGAAAAATCGAAATAGGTTTCCTGGTCGGCCACACTGATTTTTGATTTGTCAATTTTTACTTCCTGCACCACCATTCCAACATCGGAGAAACCATTCAGGGCAAAATAGAGATTCTGTTTCCCGATATGCGTGGTCAGGAATTTCCACCTTAATTCGAGGTTTCCGTAAGCTACTCCATTTCCCACAACCCGGTCGCGCATGATGCCACGCAAGGTTTTTGCACCACCTAGTCCATCAGTTTTGGTAATCGACGAATAGGAACTAAGCATATATGGCTGCATAAAAAACGGCGCGTCGCCTCCTAAAGTTCCCTGGTAACCAATCCGGTAAACGAAAGAGAGTTTATTTTTTACCAGCGTAAAATACTGCCTGTGTATCAGCACCAGTTTGGCATAGGAAAACTCAGGGTTAAAAAGAAATTTTGGAGCATAGGTCACCAGGGCTTCGCTCCACATCCCTTTCATGGGATTGGCTTCGTTGTCGCGGGTATCGTACACCAGGCCGGCTTTCAGGAAGTTGGCATTACCGCCGTCTTTTTCGGCTTCGCTGATGATACCCCAGCCGACATATTTGTCAAAAAGTGTTACCGTATCCGTTAATTTATCGGCTTCATCTTTCCCCTTGTTAATTGCATCGAAGTCAACACGCCCGGTTTGCATATTCATAATTCCGAAGCCGGCCAGCCACCTGAATTTATTGCCTGAAATCTGGCCTTGCAAGTCAGCTGTAAGCCTGAACATTTTCCGTAGGTCGCGATAAAACACCCGGGTAATATAATCGGGCGAATCTTCATCCATAAAATCTTTCACATACCTGCTCTGGTAGCCATTAAACCCATAAAAATCGAGCGATTTTTCGGTGAGATAGCTCAAATCGGCCGTTAAACGCAGATGATGGGGCAACAGGTTTTTCGCATCATAAAACAACTGGTTGGTACCGGAGCCCTTGGTATATCGAGAAATCTCCACTTTCATCATTTGCCTGTACGATGGATAGGCGGAGCCATCGCCATAATCGTAAACACTCACCAGTCCTCCGTATTGAAACCCCATGTCGGCATCAAAGGATATGGTAGGAAGTCCACCAAACGACAAGCCGGTAGGTGTTTTTGCTTCCTTTTTCTCTTTCGTTTCCTGCGCTTTGGCTACAAACAATCCTGGCAAAAAGAAACATATCACTACGATAATCAGTACATTTTTACGCATATGATTAACTTTTAATGGTAGATTTTATGAGTTCAATCACCTGGCTTCTTTCATCAACCAGTTCGTTATACCTGGTTTTATCCGAAATGCGCATCCATAAAACCCTGAGTTTAATCCAGAGTTTACTGATATGAATGTGCATATGCAAGGCAAAAAAGGCGGATACCGGCAGGGTAATGGCAAACAGAATTTTCAATACCAGCACTTTTATAAAAATACAGAACAGAACAATAAGTACCAGGTGATACACCGGCAAAATCAATTGGCCAGCACCCATGAGGATAGATGTGCGGAAATTAGGATCTTTAACCCGTGAAGCCATGGATTGAGCAATTTTATACGGGATAAAATTCAGCAGTGCCCCATACAAGTAGAATGGCAGTAGCAGAATGGTTAATGCCGTTTCGATGAAAAGCCACAGGAACCGGGGATGTTTGTGTACAAAGTGGCAATCGTTTAGTCCTGCAGCTTCCAGTTTTGACTTATAGCGGGCAATTATTTCGCCTAATTCGGCAGCTTTTTCGGGATGTCCGGTAAATACTTCAGTTATTTTGTGAACTATATATTGCCTGATAGTAAGCTTATTGTAAGGATGCCGGTTCGTTTTGCAGGTATCCCAAACATTGAATTCGTACATCTCGCTGATGGTGCTGGTGAGTTCATAATGTTCCTCGGGAATATGAATAATAAGGCTGCGCATGCTTTCGGACAGCACGCCCACCAGCGTATTGATCGCCTTTTGTTCATTTTCGCGATACATTTCAAAATAATCAGCAAGCCTGATTGGTGTTCCGAACACAAGCACCAGGTCGGCACCGGGATGGTAATAATCGGAATAATCGATTCCTACGGGAACAATATGAAGGTTGAGGTTATATGCTGCGCTTTCCTCGGCCTGAAATGCAATACGGAATATACCTTTTTTCAGTGACCTGAGCCGTTTGCAGCCTTCGTGGTTGCCTTCGGGCAAAATGCAAAGTGGTATATTCGATTTCAGTACCTCAACAGTTGTATCAAAAACTTCCTGGTTTCGGCCCAGTTCAGCAAACCCATCGCGAATCCTGTATATCGGAAGTATTTTTAAGAAATTAAGAATTTTAGCAATCAATGGTTTTTTAAAAATATCGGCACGCGCCATAAAAGAAACAGGCCTGCGGGCGGCAAAAAGAACAGCAAGGGCATCCATAAGCGCATTCTGGTGGTTTGGCGCAAATATTACCGGGGTATTGGCGGGTATTTTTTCGTACCCTATTACTGTAAATTTTCGGTAAAACAACCTGTGAAACACACACACATGCGCATAAAGGAACTTATAGTAAAAAGCCCCCCTGAATTTAGCTTTATCCGTCATTTTAGTTATTTGTTACTTTGCATAGTGCAGCCTAAGCGCCAGTTTGAAACATTGTCCCGGAAACCTGAAAATGAGCTTTTTAAATAAAAATCCGGGAAATACTGACAAGCATCAGAATGCCTGGTGGTTTTAGTAAAAGAAAGTTCTTGCTTGTTTGTTTTTTTTGATTTTGTAAATCTATAAAAAATTATCATTAACAAAAATAAAAATATGCATACTTAAATTCAGGTGATCCCCAACGGAGGAACTGCTTCATATTTCCGCGGCTTGTTGCGGATTGCAAATGTTTTTATAATTTTGATGAAAATCACCGAAGTGAACATCAACACTACCCATAGAAGCTTACTCCTGCAATTTGCAATAGTTGTAATCGCATCCCTGCTTTTTATTCCTTTTCTGGGGGGCGTGCACCTGTTCGACTGGGACGAAATAAATTTCGCCGAATGTGCCCGCGAAATGATCGTGAGCCACAATTACCTCAACGTACAAATCGATTTTAAGCCTTTCTGGGAGAAACCCCCTTTATTTATCTGGATGCAGGTGCTGAGCATGAAAGCATTCGGAATAAATGAGTTTGCTGCCCGGTTTCCAAACGCGGTTTGCGGCATAATTACTTTACTGGTAATTTTTAATATCGGCAAAAAACTTTTCAACGAACGCTTTGGATTGTGGTGGGTGATAGTTTATGCCGGCAGCATTTTGCCGCATTTCTATTTCCGCTCAGGCATCATCGATCCATGGTTTAACCTGTTGATTTTTACAGCAATATGGTTTTTTGTCCAACTGAACACCAACACTATGTCTCTGGGTCGCGCCAGGCGATTTATGTACGCGGCATTGTGGGGAAGTTTCACCGGACTGGCTATTTTAACCAAAGGGCCGACCGCACTGCTTATTGTTGGGTTGGTGGTATCCATTGCTTACATTCCTTCGCTGCTGCAGCTGGTTAATATTAAAAGCAGGTTTTTAAAATCACCGCCTTTGTTTAACCTGCGGCTTACAGATATCCTGGTGTTTTTTCTGTTTACCATCATCATTGGTGGCTCCTGGTTCCTGTTGCAGATCATGAGCGGGCATGCCGACATGGTAATGAAGTTTATTCTTTACCAGGTCCGCCTGTTCACCATCCCCGACGCAGGGCATGGCGGGCATTGGAGTTATCATTTTTTAGTTCTGTTGATCGGGGTTTTCCCTGCCTCACTTTTTGCACTGACTAAGTTCAGGATACCAACCTCACAGTCCGCGGATCAACGCCGGTTTCACAGCATTATGCTCATCCTGTTCTGGGTTGTGCTGATCCTGTTTACCATCGTTAAAACAAAAATTGTACATTACAGCTCGCTTTGTTATTTGCCGCTTACATTCCTGGCGGCAGCAGCCATCAACGACCTGCTGAACGGCACTTTGAAGTGGCGCAAATGGCTGAGCGCTCTCCTGCTCTTTTTTGCTGCGCTTTTTTCGGTATTGGTAGCAGCGGTGCCTTTTATCGAAAAATACAAAGCCCGTATTATTGAATCGGGTATTATTAAGGATGATTTTGCCATGGCCAATCTGCAGGCACAGGTATCGTGGACCGGTTTCGAATGGCTGATCGGGCTTTTCCTGCTGGTGATGGTAATTTATGCCATAATATTAGCTCACCGCAACCGCATAGCACAAGCGCTGAAAACGCTATTTATCGCAACTACTGTTTTTATTGCGGTTGTTATCATCATTTTCCCCTATCGTATCGAAAAATACTCACAACGGGCTGTTATCGATTTTTATAAATCGAAAGCATCGGAACACTGCTATGTGCTGAACTCAGGATTTTTCAGCTATGCACCGCTGTTTTACACACAAAAAACGCCCGACGACTGTGCCCTGCCCATGTGGTTGTTCACCGGCAACATCGATCGCCCGTTCTACCTGGTGTTAAAAGAGCCTCATTACAACGAATGGAAACAAAATATACCGGCCATGAAAGTGCTGTACAAAAAGAACGGATTTGTATTCCTGGCCAGGTACCCGGATAGCGATCCAAAGAAATAGCAACTGCATTTATGCCAGATTCAAAATTACTGAACTTACGTTACAACCATTGCAAATCATCAATTTAACCCCATAAGCTTAATCACCTCCTGAAATTTTATATGTATGAAACCTTTGCTGATTATTATTTCTGTGCTGATGTGTATTTTTATAATGCCCGCCTGCAAAAACAATCCTGCTAAAACTACCGGCAATTTGAATCCCGACCAGGCTGCGGGCGACAGCCTGCTGGAGGGTGAGCAGAAAGTGTATTACGAGAATGGAATGGTTCACTATATTGTTGAATACAAAAAGGGGAAAGCCAACGGCAGGGTGCGCGAATACAGCACCGATGGTAAACTTTATATGGATGCCGTTTATGCCGACGGTCACAGGAACGGGCAATGCACCCACTTTTATAAAAACGGCAAGCCTTTCGAGGTTTCCAGTTATGTAAATGGCGAAAAAGAAGGTATTGAAACCAAGTACTATGAAAGTGGAACAGTACTGGCAACGCGCGTTTATAAGAAGAACAAGGTTCAGCCGGGGCTGAAGGAATATGAGAAGGACGGCAGCGAGATCATCAATAACAACAGCATTGTAATCAGGGGCATCGACCACACCTTACTCGAAGGTAAATACATATTGCAGGTGAGCTTGGTCCAGCCGCAGAAAAATGTAAAATATTATGCTGCGCCCAAATCGGATCCGGATTCACGACAGGAGTTAAAAATGTCGAAAGATTACGGAATCCTTGAAATACCGGTTTCATCCAGCCATTTTATAATGAAAAGCCTGCTCTTCGAAGCCGAATACAAAACACGGCTCGGCAACATCATGGTTATTCAAAAAACTTTTAACCTGGCCGTAGATAAATAATATTTACCGGAGTTCCTTCAGTTTTTCTTTTAATTCGTAATTGTCAGGATCGTAGGTTAAGCCCTTTGTCAGCATGGCTTTTGCCTTGGCAATGTTATTTTTCTTGAAGTAATACGATCCTGCAAGGCTGTAAACCATGGATGGATTGCAATAGGCCGGCCTCGATTTATCGTAATAATTTTCGGAATCGAACTTTTTCAACAAGCGTTCGCCATCCTGTGCATTTTTATTCAGGAAAGCAAAATGGGCGGCATTAATCACTGAATTGCAGCGGTTATACACGAACACATCGAAATCCATCAGCCGCGGATACCTGGCAACCAACGTATCGTAGGCCGCAACTTCGTTGGGCGAGCCATTGGTTGCATCAATCAAATTGCGAATACTGTTGTCGAGTCCTGAGCGAACAAACTCGTTCGTATTGCCATTTACGAATTCCTGGTAAAGGAGCCTGAAAGCTTCCTCTTTTTGATCGCCCGATTGCAGGTACGCAACATAGGCCGAATTATAAAGTTCGTCGAGCACGCCTTGTACATCAGCTTCCGAAATCCCCGTGCGAAGGGTGGAATAAATAGGTTTCAACGAATCAGGCGATGGAAACGAACTGAAAAGCACCTGGTAGATACATTGTTTGAACTCCTCTACAACCTGCACTTTTTTATTTGGATTTTTGGTGGAGTAATAATAATCGACCAGCAATTGTGCCCGCAATGCAGTGGTTTTATCAGCTTCAACAATGGCCTGCTTCAGCAATTCATCGCGCATCATATACAACTCGGCCATGGGAGTAAGCACAATTGCCTTATTGATGAGGTTATAAGATTTGATGTAATCCTGCTTCATCATTTCGGCAAACGAAGCATTGGTGTACTGGTAGCCCACCAGGCCCCGCAGTTCGGTATTATTGAGTTTCAGGTAGTACGTTTCGAAAAAATCTCCTTTCGGCGATTTTTCACCATTGTCCGATGCCATAAACTTAAGCAGGCGCAAGCTTTTAACCGCGTTGCTCTGCAGGGCTTTGTTCAGTTCAACAAAACCGCCCACAGGGTCGGTCGATTCAAAAATATAGGGAACATCGTCAGCATAAGCAATCATGTACACATGCCCGGGCATAAACTTGATGGTGTGCTTTACATTGAGTGCGTCAGCAAGCAGGGCATACAGTATGGTTCCTGTTAAACAGTTGTATTTGCCGCTGGCGAACATATCCGTAAAATCGGCATCCACATCGTACTGTTTCAGGAATGTGGTTTGAACATGATCAAAAATAAACTTCAGAGCCTTGGCTGGTTTCTTGATCCCGGCTATCTGAGTTTTCAGAAAAACGGCCTCTGTTTTTACCGATTCACTGATTTTGTTATACTCAAGCTGAGTTGAGGCCGGATTTACGGCAATGGCCATAGCCAGGTAATCGGGAGCATTATGGCTGCAGATAGAACTGAAGCCAAGCTGTTCAATCGGGGAGTGAAACCTGAGTTTACTGCACGAATCGGTACCGGCAGCCCGG